>CAXHHS010000277.1:0-8122 GCA_964015645.1 uncultured bacterium | reverse complement strand
CTGAGTTTATCCTGAGCCTGCCGAAGGGTTTAGCCTAACAACGTAAACGTTCCGTCATAGTGAGGGAGTCGAACTATGACACTTACAGCTTTATTTGTTCACCACCAAGAGTCAAAATATGTCAGACAGCCAAAATGAAGTTACTAAATTATTAGTAGAGCTAACCGCGGGAAATCGCGAAGTAGTGGATGCGTTAATTCCCCTGGTGTACGAAGAACTGCAAAAAATCGCCCAACGCCAGCTCCACCGGGAACGCAGGGGGCACACACTTAATACGTCTGCGTTGGTTCACGAGGCGTATCTAAAATTGGTCGATCAACGGCAGGTAAATTGGCAAAATCGAGCGCATTTTTTTGCGCTTGCCTCCCAGGCAATGCGCCGAATTCTTATCAATTACGCCAATAGCCGGAAGGCGCAGAAACGCGGCGGCGGCCAGGTTATCGCCACATTTGACGATGAAGCGTTTGCCAAAGAAGCCCGGGCAGAAGAATTAATCGTGTTGGATGATGCTTTAAAGAAATTAGCAAAATTGAACGAACGGCAAAGCAAGGTGGTGGAATATCGTTTTTTTGGCGGTTTAACCCAGGAGGAGGTTGCCGAGGTTTTGGGCGTATCGACACCAACCGTTCGGCTGGATTGGCGGCTGGCGAAAGCCTGGCTGAGTAAAGAGTTAAAACAAAACCTTTCGAACTGAATTAAAGATGAATACCAAACGCTGGGAAAAAATAGAGCAAATTTTTCAAACCGCAGCTGATTTAGCTCCGGAGGCACAAAAAGTCCATGTGAAAGCCGCTTGCGGCGATGATCGTGAATTATATAATGAAATTCTCGCGCTTTTAAAAGAAGATACACAGTCGCATTCCCTGTTGGATGGATTGGCAATCGACGCTGTTGGCCTGCCGGATGATTTAGTTGACCCCCCGCCACAAATCGAAAAAATTGGCAAATACAAAATCATTCGCGAAATTGCAACCGGGGGAATGGGGATTATATATCTTGCGGAGATAGCCGATGGTTCACCACCGGAAAAATTTGCATTGAAATTGCTGAAATGGTGGGGAACTTCGGAATCCTCACAGAAACGATTTCAGAGAGAACAAAAAATTCTTGCGCAATTGGATCACCCAAATATTGCCCGCTTAATTGAAGTCGGTTTTTCGGAAGACGAACTACCATTCATCGTTATGGAATATGTGGATGGCGAGGCAATCGACTCTTACTGTGACCGGCTGCATTTATCTATCGAAGAGCGATTGAGGTTGTTTCGTGATGTGTGCGATGCCGTTCAATATGCCCATCGCAAACAAGTGGTTCACCGCGATTTAAAACCGGATAATATTCTCGTAAAAACCGATGGCACGATGAAGCTTCTCGATTTCGGTATTTCCAAAATGCTAAAACCATCCGGGGAAGATTCCTTCGTTACCCTGGCGGGAATGCGTATGATGACGCCGGAATACGCCTCGCCGGAACAAGTGAGAGGAAAAGAAATAACCGCTGTTAGCGATGTTTATGCCCTGGGCGTTGTGCTTTATGAATTGCTGACCGGCGTCCGGCCAATTAAAATAGAGGGCAATTCTATTATCGAAGTGGAGCAGGCCATTAGCCGATTGAAGCCGGAAAAGCCCGGGGCTGCATTGCAAAGTTTACTTGCGCGCAAAGAAATCGGCAAGGATGAAATCGATGTGATTTGCCAGGCAAGAAACATTCAATTGCAAGAATTAAACGAAACACTGGCTGGAGATTTGGATAATATCTGCCTTTCAGCACTGGAAAAAGAGCCAAATCGCCGGTATCCTTCGGTGATGTTCCTTTCGGAAGATATCAGGCGCTACCTTGCCGGAGAGCCGATTCTTGCGCGGCGTTATGATTGATTTGGAATATTGGTAAAAATAGTCTCGGCCATTCGCATTAACCTTAGCGAATTATAAGAAGAATGCGACAAATTCCCCTCCTTTACTAAGGCGGGGAATTTTTAGACTGTTCCACGCAAAAAGCACTAAGGTTTACGCGTATGCGATCGTTCGGGGTTCCAAATTGCCGGCATTCCAAATTCTTAGCCATCACTTTCCAATTCGAAATCTATTTTCTCTAACGGCTGGTCAATCGCTCGTTCGATGCGCGTCATGCGTTTTTCAAATTGTTTCATGGCAAATTCGAGATAGTCTTCTACCTTTAATCCAAATGGTGGGATGTCATAAACTTCAAATGTTGCGGTAATGTTTGCAATCGCGAGTTCCAGCAACCGTTCCATGTGTTTTTCAAGCAATTTCATTAGCGGCGGATCGGCAGCGACCAGGCGAGACAGCAGGTAAATCCCATAGGCAATATGGCGAGATTCATCGCGTTTTAGATAACCGATGCCTTCTAACATACCGGGCATCAAGTTGTTTTTATCTAACATGGAATAGTAGCCATGATACCCGGTTTCCGCCAGCACACCTTCCACCAGCATATTGTAGGTTACGGAGGCACGCAACTGCGCTGCCGGCGAGGGATCTGTTAGTAGTGCATCCATCGCCGCCGGAAGTTCTTCGTAAAATATTTTACGATAGCTGGGGTTGTGAAAACGTGTCAGATCGCCATGCCCGGGTGCGACTTCTGTAAGAAAGCGATTAAAAAACTCGGTATGTTTGGCCTCTTCCCACAGGAATGTCGTCAGGTACATTTCTTCTTCCAGGCGGCCTTCTTTGGCAATCACCATTATCAATGGCAGCAAGTCGAGGGTTACGGATTCTTCTCCCGCCTGAAAAAGCGAGGTGAGGTGCAAAATGATATCTTTTTCCAAATCATCCAATCGCTGCCAATCCTCCCGGTCACGGGTAAAATCGATATCTTGCGGATTCCAAATGCCAAACTTTTTTGCTTTGTGATAAAGCCGCATCGGAAAACTATTGTGTTGCAGCCCTCTTTCGCTGGTCGTTACAAATCTCGAATGGCCATTGTTGCTAACATTTGCCGGTGTTGGGACTGCTGCCGCTTTTGTTTTGCTTTTCGGTTGATAAGAATTGTCATCAGGAAATTGCGTTGGCACTTGCGTCGCAGCAATTACCAACTGCTTGGCTGCCGTGCTATAGCGGGCGAGTTTTAGCAGATTGCCTTTTTGCAGCTTCAATTTGCCGCGCATCAACGCCATCATCGGATCGAGATCGCCATCGAAGATTTGTCGCCAATGCTGGTATGTTGCGCTGATGATGTAAGTCGATGTTTCCAAATCACTTACAGCGGCTATCCTGGCTGCCCGGCAGTTGCCTTTCCATAAATCCAGGTAAATTTTTCGATCCTCTCTAATACCGGCTTCTTCGGTTTTTTCCATTATCAATACCACCGGCCATTCCCAATTTTTTGCCGCTTTTTTATAATCAGTATTTTGATTGAGATGTTCTGCCCAGGCTGCCGCCCAATCGTTTGTAAAAACTTGATGCATGGTGTTGGCTCCTCTTCGTGATGCGTATTACGTGATGCGTGGTCTCCATCTATCATGTAATACGCATCGCACAACACGTCCCGATTTCGCAAAAAACAGTAAATATTACGCTTTTATTTTTTTAACTACTACAATGTTAAATAATCTAACGCAAAAAACGAAAATGAAAAAAATCGCCTTTGCAACTTCGGAAAAACACCGTGAATTAACAGCAGATGACCGGCTGGTGATTCCATATTTAGCGGAAAAGAACATTCAAGTGCAGCCAGCGGTTTGGACCGATGAAAGCGTCGATTGGCAGCAATTCGACGCCATCATTATTCGGTCTTGCTGGGATTATCACTTGAAATATGATGCGTTTTTGAATTGGATCGATCAAATGGAAGCCGCCAATATTTCGCTTTGGAATTCGGCAAAACTGCTGCGCTGGAATGCCAATAAAATATACTTGCAAGATTTAAAATCGTGCGGGATTCCGATTGTGCCGACAATGTGGTTGGAAAATTTGAACACCATCAACCTTCGGGAAGTGATGTCTGATGCCGGATGGCCAAAAGCTGTTTTGAAACCGGCTGTCTCCGCTTCAGCCCACCAAACAAAAGTGATTACACCGGAAAATGCCGCATCAGAAACCGGCCGGATTTCTGCGGAAACGCAAACCGGCGAGTTATGGATGTTGCAACAGTTTATGGAAGAAATCGTCAGGGAAGGGGAGTGGTCATTAATGTTTTTCGGAAACCAATTTAGCCATGCGGTGCTTAAAAAGCCGCTGAAAGGCGATTTCCGGGTTCAGCAGGAATTTGGCGGCGAGACGCTTACCAAATCACCACCGCGAAATCTTATTCAAGGCGCCAGCGATGTTTTAAACGCGGTCGATGCCGATTGCCTGTACGCCCGGGTAGACGGTATCGAAAAAAACGGATCGTTTGTGTTGATGGAACTGGAACTCATCGAACCATTTCTATTTCTGGAAACCGATTCGCTGGCGGCTAAAAATTTTGCTGCTGCTATTCAATCGCTTCAATCGCCTCAATCCGCCCCTGGTTAATGACGTTGCCTGCTTTAACCCAAAGCCAATTGCCAATTAGCTTTCCTTCAGAAAGGCCGGTTATTCTGAAACTGGTATTATCCTCCTCAATTGCCGATTGCGGCGATAAGTTAAGCCGGATGCTATTAAACGGTATAAACTCCCCGGTAAATTCACCGCCGCCGATGATCGGGGCAAAAAAAATCGAATCTTGCCAGGCATTCATCTCCCAGCTGCCGGAAATACTTACGTCACCGACATTCTCAAAATAAAGTTTGCCGAGCAGCGAAACACGTTCATCCTGATCAAACCCGAGGAAATTATAGGCTTTACCGGCAATCAGCTCGGATGTGATTGGTTCGGTGCTTGCCGGATTGCGCTGCGATGAACATCCCATTAAAACGGTTAACAAAACCAATACGATGAAATGAATTTTCCAGTGCATGTTTGCCCTCCTGTTATTTTTTGTTATCTTGGCCCGGAATTATAATAAGTTCATCGCCTGGCAATAAAGAGGGAAATCCGGTAAATATTTTTTAGAGGAACTATGGTCAATAAAATTAATGAGTTAGAAAAGATAGCACGAAATTTGGAACCATCGTTGGAAGCGCGCCATTCGGTGTTGGATGCGGTTTTGAAATATACCGATCAGTTCATCGAGAACATCTACGAATTGCCGACCTATATAACACCCGAAAAAAACAGCAGCGGGTTGTATGATTCACCGATTGGTGAAAACCCGGTTCAAATAGATGAAATCCTGGAATTACTCCGCAACCACGTTGATAACCCCGGTATCAATCCTGCTTCCGACGGCCATCTCGGTTACATTCCCGGTGGTGGGATTTACTACGCTGCGGTTGGCGATTATTTAGCTGATGTTTTTAATCGCTACGCCGGGGTGTTTTTCGCCTCGCCCGGTGCCGTGCGCCTGGAAAATATGCTCATCCGCTGGATGGCGAATTTGATTGGCTATCCGCAAACAGCCGCCGGTAATCTTGCTTCCGGTGGCAGTATTGCCAACCTCATCGCCATTGTTACCGCTCGCGATGCCCATGGATTAAAAGCGAAAGATTTTCACCGCGCGGTGGTTTATATGACCGAACAAGTGCATCACTGCCTGGATAAAGCGCTGCGAATTGCCGGAATGGGCGAGGCCGTTATTCGCCATGTTCCCATGGATCAATTTTATCGTATGGATGCCGCCGCATTGGAGAGATTAATTCAGCAAGACCAACAAAACGGTTTGCTTCCCTGGCTGGTAATTGCTTCCGCCGGAACCACCGACACCGGCGCCATCGATCCGCTAATGGAAATTGGCGATATCAGCGAAAAACATGGTTTGTGGTATCACATCGATGGCGCTTACGGGGCTTTTTTTACCCTGACGGAAGATGGTAAAAAATTATTACGCGGCATGGAGCGCTCCGATTCCATTGTGATGGATCCTCACAAAGGATTATTTTTACCGTACGGATTGGGCGTGGTTTTGGTAAAGGATCGCCAAAAGCTCCAGGCAGCGCACTATTACCAGGCAAATTATATGCAGGATGCGCTATCCGATCCGGAAGAGCTTTCCCCGGCGGATTTATCCCCGGAGCTTTCCAAACATTTTCGCGGCCTGCGACTCTGGCTGCCGCTAAAATTGCACGGGCTAAACCCCTTTCGCGCTGCGTTAGAAGAAAAACTTTGGTTAGCGAGATATTTCCATCAAAAAATACAGGAAGTCGATGGCTTTGAGGTTGGCCCCTATCCCGACCTTTCCGTTGTCACCTACCGCTACATCCCCCAAAATGGCGATCCCAACGAATTTAACAGGCGCCTGGTGCAGGAAATACACAACGATGGCCGTGTATTTATTTCCTCCACGATTTTGGATGGTAAATTTACCCTGCGCCTGGCCGTTCTCGCTTTTCGTACCCATTTGCAGACGATTGATTTGGCGCTAGAGATTTTGAAGGAAAAAGTGGCGTATTTATTAGAAAATGTGGGTTCGACGTAGGAAAATCATTATAAACTTAGTTATGTGCTCAACTATCTACCCCCTATCTGAATAATTCATCCCATATATTTGCACTTGGTTACATTTTATAAATTACTTAATTTTATCTTCTTATTAAGTTCACTGAATCATTTAAGCTCTTTACAGGAAGATATAAATGGCCAGGAATAACAACAACAAAGAAGAACCGTTAGAAAAACAGCTTTGGAAAGCTGCCGATAAGCTGCGTAAAAATATCGATGCCGCAGAATACAAGCACATTATTTTAGGATTGATATTTTTAAAATACATATCCGATGCTTTCGAAGAACTGCACGAGAAACTAAAATCCGGTGAAGGCGAATATGCCGGCGCCGATCCCGAAGACCGCGACGAATACAAAGCGGAAAATGTATTTTTTGTGCCGCCATCCGCCCGTTGGTCATATTTGCAATCACGAGCAAAGTTACCGGAAATCGGTAAGGATGTGGACTCGGCTATGGATGCTATTGAACGGGACAATCCTTCCCTTAAAAATGTGCTGCCGAAAGTATTTGCTCGGCAAAATCTCGACCCTACCAGCCTGGGCGGATTGATTGATTTGGTCAGCAATATTGCCCTGGGCGACGCAAAATCCCGAAGCGCCGATATTTTGGGTCATGTGTTTGAATATTTTTTAGGTGAATTTGCCCTGGCGGAAGGCAAAAAAGGCGGGCAGTTTTATACTCCGAGAAGCGTGGTGCAACTGCTGGTAGAAATGCTGGAACCTTTCAAAGGCCGGGTATTTGACCCCTGCTGTGGCAGCGGCGGTATGTTTGTGCAGTCGGAAAAGTTTGTGGAACAGCATCAGGGCAAAGTTAGCGATATTTCTATCTACGGGCAGGAAAGCAATCAAACCACCTGGCGGTTGGCCAAAATGAACCTGGCAATTCGCGGCATTGATAGTTCGCAGGTAAAATGGAATAACGAAGGTTCCTTTTTAAATGATGCCCATAAAGACCTGAAAGCCGACTATGTAATTGCTAACCCGCCGTTTAATGATAGCGACTGGTCCGGTGATCTGCTGCGCGGTGACGGGCGTTGGAAGTATGGCGACCCGCCCAACGGTAATGCCAACTATGCCTGGATACAACATTTTCTTTTCCATTTGAGTCCCAGTGGGCAGGCCGGTTTTGTGTTAGCCAAAGGCGCGTTGACTTCCAAAACTTCCGGTGAAGGCGATATTCGTAAAAAGTTAGTGGAAGCGGGATTGGTGGATTGTATTGTTAACCTGCCCGCGAAACTCTTTTTAAATACCCAGATTCCGGCCAGCCTGTGGTTTTTAAGCCGCAACAAAGCCAACGGCAAATTCCGCAACCGAGTTGATAAAATTTTATTTATTGACGCCCGCAATATGGGCCATTTAATAAACCGCCGCACCCGCGAATTTTCCGATGACGATATAAACAAAATTGCACAAACCTACCACAACTGGCGCAACCCGAACGGCGTTTATGAAGATGTAAAGGGCTTTTGCAATTCTGCTTCCATTGAACGGGTAAAGGAGCTGGACTATGTGCTGACCCCCGGCCGCTACGTGGGCCTGCCCGATGATGAAGATGATTTTGATTTTGAGGAACGATTTAAAGCATTAAAATCCGAGCTTGGAAAACAAAGGGGGGAAGAAAAAAAATTAAAGGACTTAATT
>CAXHHS010000276.1:0-8138 GCA_964015645.1 uncultured bacterium | reverse complement strand
TTTTTACGAACCGGTAATTTTTATTCGCTAAAACTAAAAACGCCGCAGTTGGCGGAAACTATTGCTACCATCCGCAGCGAATACGAAAAGCAGTTTCCCGGCAATCCGTTTGACTACTTTTTCCTTGATGACTATTTCGACCGCCAATACCAGGGCGACCAGCGTTTTGGGCAGGTATTTAGCCTGTTTTCCGGACTGGCAATTTTTATCGCCTGTTTGGGGTTGTTTGCATTATCGTCTTATATGGCCATCAAGCGCACAAAGGAAATCGGTATTCGTAAAGTGTTGGGCGCAACGGTTCCTGGTATTATTTCGCTCCTTTCAAAAGATTTTTTGATACTGGTCGGCATGGCCAATGTCATTGCCTTACCGCTTGCCGGCTATCTTCTCCAAAAGTGGTTGGAGAATTACGCTTTTCGCATCGATTTAAGCTGGGAATTATTCGTATTACCGGCAATGATGGTAGGCTTGATCGCGCTTATCACGGTTGGAATTCAGGCGCTTAAATCGGCGCTAACTAATCCGGCAAAAGCGCTGCGGTATGAATGATTTGATTTTGGATTTATGATTTCGGATTACGATTGTTACGGAGATTGGAGCTAATGGTCTCCGTGACGTTTTTCTAATCGGATGCCTTTAATTCAATTTGTTTATGATAGTTTTCGGCAACTGCTTTTGCATTCCTGGGTAAGATTCTACAATGCGGAGGATATCCGCTAAATCTTTCTGCCTTTTGCTGGCGCGCCTTTCGGGATCGGAGTATACCCAGATTTTACCTTGAAGTACATCCTCCAATGTTGCTACATACATTTCGTATCCCAAGGCTACTTTGAGTTGGGTATTTGCAACAAATTTCTGATACCGTTCATCTGTCTGTAATTGTATCCGCAATTCGGAATCAGGGTGGCTTAAATTTAGGCTATGTGGGAATTGTTTTACTTTAAACGTTGCCTTTGCAGCATTGCTCAATTCGGCTAAAGATTCGGTCGCGATTACTAAATCCAAATCCAAACTAACCACTGGTTCTACGTAAGCGTTAACGGCCAATCCGCCGATCACACAATATGAAATATGCAGTTGTTCCAACAAATCAAGAAACTCCTGGATAACATCACTCTTGCCGTTTGCCAGGTTATTTAGAAATTCTTTTTGGGTCATGTTAATAAGAATTTTAAGTTTTAATTATAGACATCGCGTCGGTGACCAATATGCAGGATTGTAATTACCTTTTGTGCTCTTTTGAGGATGTGAATAGAATAATTCATTTTCGTTTGTTTTCAATCGCAATCACCGCATCTTCAAATGGAACCGCCTCATCATTTGTTTCTTTGATTTCATCATAAATGCGAATCGATTCCAATTCTTCTAACATTTCCAGAAGTTTCTGATATTCTTTAATATCTAAAAATACACCAATGCGATTTCCATTATTATCAATTACAAAATTCTCTTTTAACTTAATCATTTTCAATCCTTTAATGTCTAAATTGCACGATTCAATATGCTTAATTAAAAAACAAGATTCAACCAATTATTGAGCAAATTGAATTATCTCTACAACCGGTTTAACTTCTTCAACGCCTTATACTTCAACCAATACATTCGCACAATGCTGGAAAGGCGGTCGTAGCTTTGCCATTTGTCTGCCCAATCTAGTAAAAATTGCTCGCCGCTCATTCGGTGCAGCAGGCGCAGTTGGTCGTTTATCATGCGAAAATAAATGATCGTTGCCGGATCGGTTTTGGGGTAAAAACCCTCTGTACAAAGGTTGTATTTAATCCAGAAGCCAAGATCGTATTTCGGCAATGCGCCTCTCAGCGCTTCTATTCCGGTGTCGAATAAGCGTTTGGCCGTTTCATTTTTTTTAACTGCCCGCACGTAGTCGAATAATCCGAATAGTGAAAAAATAGAGCCATCCAAAACTGCTGTTAAAAACGGGGCAGGATATTCTTCGTACATCGGCCCGAATTCCGTAAACGTTGTAACGCCACCTTCCGCCGCAGGCACATCAAAAATTTTCAGGGCATTGGTGGCAACATCAAAATATTTTTTCTCCCCGGAAAGTTGATAACCGCGCAGCAGAATGGAGATCCCCCGGCTTTGGGCAAATGCCGAGGGCCAGGGATCGAACAGGCGATATTCCGGTTTGGGCACATCCGTTGGCCAGTAATCGCCCAAGCGCTCATCGGATACGCGGTGATCGTAAAACCAGTCAGCAATTTGTAAAAAGCGAGCGCGGTCTTGTTCGGATTTGGTTTTAAGATAGGTATGAAAAATCGCCAACCCAAACTGCCCGATAGAAATGGGGTAATACACCAGCTTACGTTCTTCCCAATCGATGTAAGTCGGGATCAACGGAATGCCCTGTTCGTCGAAATGAAAATTTTGACTGTAACCGGCGCGAAGTTTTTCTTCATCCATCACAAAATAATATTCGCCAAGCTCAGCAGAATGCACGTCTTTGGAATGCTCGTAAATTTGCTTTTCGCGGCGAATATCTTTATAAAATTTTTTGAGCATAAAGGCTGTTTTTTCGAGCTTGCTGGCCATTCGCTTCTTTTTCTTTTTGGTATTCTTAAATAAGATAAATAAGGAGTTAAGGATAATAACCACAAAGGCACAAAATCACCAAGTTACACGAAGAATCTTTTGATGAATTTCATAAAACCTTTGTGAAACTTAGTGTCTTGGGGCTTACTCCGTAAGGAGCCCCTTGCGGGGGTGGCACAAAAAATCAACCCATGATTGGTAAGAAGAATTGTTTACTCTCCGGGCCGAGATTGAACAACAAATCGACTGTCGAAAGATGAGAAATAAAATCGCCATGTTGCTGTGGATAAACCGGCGGTGTAAATGTTTGATACACCAATTCGATATCGTTTTTATTGAAAAGCGCTTCATCGTTGTATTTTTGGGCACCGCTGCCGGAGAGATAGACATCCGCTGACAGCGTTTTGCAAATTTCGATTAGAAGATCGTTGCGCGTTAAGCGATGATCGATCTCCATTTCCGAGGCAATAATAATCTTCGACCGAATATCGAGAACGTCCAGGATAAATTTTGATAACGCAATATTAAACTGCGAAATCGTATCGAAATTCTCCCGGTATAACATCTCAAATTGCGGAAAATAGTTTTTGAAAAACGGCGCCTTGCCATAATTGCTTTGCAGCGTTTTAAGGTGTTTATCTTTCCAATTTTGATGCTGATTGAGCGCCGTTTCGTTAATCTTTTGGCGAGTAGATTTGGAAACTTGCACCGGAACCGTCAACCAATTTGCCGAACCATTACTGAATTTGATTTTGTTGCGATTGATAAACCCGCCTTTGGTAAACTCTACGGTATCCAAAAAAACAAAAACATCCGCTTGCGAGATTTTATGGTAATACCCCGGCCAGGGAATAAAATTCGGCTGGTGGATGGCAATAACTCTTTTGGTGGTTGTTTTACTCATTCTAACGACAATGTTCGTTCTTGTTTAAGTTTTAAATATACAGGTAGTTAGGCCGCCGCAAAGCGCCACGCAGTGGTTCCTGCGGAAGTGGCTTCGCCATAGGCTATAGGCTATTAGGTTTTATTTCTCATATTCCTCACTACCGCCTAATCTCCGGCTAAAGCATCCCCGCGACAATAAATCCCAGGTAAGTGCCGATACCATTGCCCAACGATCCCACCAAAATTGCCGGCAGCAGCAAATCGTTGCGACCGAAACTTTTCGCCAATGCCAGGGCAGATGTGGAACCACCGATGTTTGCCTGCGAAGCGACGGCTACCAAATCCCAATCTTGCTTTAGAAATATGCCGAAGCCAAAGGTTAGTAGCCCGTGAACGAGCACCAAAATCGTTGCGAACCAAAGCAGGGTAATGCCAATGTCGCCGATTTTACCGAGGGCAGCCAATTCGCAATAAGCACCGACGACGGCTAAAAACAAATAAACCGTAAACATTCCCAAAACCTGGTTGCCGCGCAATTTTTGGAACACGGGAAATTGTGCCATCACCAGGGCAATTGTGGTTAAAATAAGAATTGAAGGCACGCTAATACCCAATCCGGTAAACGCATCCGCCAATAAATTCGAAATCCAAAGCACTGCTAATCCCAATGCTAACATAATACCCAAATCAAACGGGTTGATCGTCTCGCGATCATCGACGTTCTGCGCCCCGGAATTTTCCAAAGATGATTGTTTCTCATTCGTTTTTGCCGGTGCTGGCAGAAATCGCCACAACATCTTCGGAATAATAATCGTTGCAATCATCCAAAGTGTGGTCATTATGTTATCGACGGCAACGGCTCCGGCAAACAAAACGCCTTCTTCCATCACTTTATAATGAAGCGCAACGGCATTAAAGTTTATACCGCCGCCGGTATAGGTTGCAGTATACATGCCGCCGATGGCATTAAAAAGCGATCCGAGTGTTTCCGCGCCATTAACGAACTGCATTCCGACTATAACGCCCAATACGGTTCCGGCAGTGCCGATCAAAAACATTATCAGCATCGGCAGCCCGGCTTCTTTTAGTTGCCGCAGGTTTACGCTGAGCAGCAGGTAAAAAATAGAAATCGGTGCGATGTAGGTAAAAATAGCGCCATACAAAGCCGATTCATCCGATGCGGTTGGTATTATTTTCAAATTGGCTAAAATCGCAGTTATTACAATCACTAGCAACGCAGTTCCCAGGTGCCGAAAAAATGTTTTTTCCACCAGCCATTCGGAGATCACCACATTCAGGCATAGAATTGCCAAAACGAACAAAGGGTTTTCGATAAATGTCATTTGGAGTATTCATCCTTACTATTTGTATCCGATAACAACCAATCGTTTTGAATCTTGATTATATTCGCTTCCTTCCAGATTTCCATAAACTTTGACATCAGAAAAACCGCACTCTTTTAATAAAGCCGATAATTCTACCGCAGAATAAAGACGCAGTGTAATAACATGCTCGAACCGCTGCGTATCTTTGATAACGATCCAGCGGCTTTCCATCCAGCTCCAGTTTTGAGTGATGTTTCGCTCTTGTAAAACCAGGTACCCTTCTTCTTCCGACCAATCTCTTTTTTGAAATGTCCTGGCGACAATTTCCTTGCCTTTTACATCGATCAAAAACGTTCCGCCAGGTTTTAGAGAATCGAATGCGTTTTTTACAACAGTTCGATCATCCTGCGGATTCTCAAAATAGCCAAAAGCGGTAAACATATTGATTACCGCATCAAAACTTTCGGCGCGTAAGAAGTTTCGCATATCATCTTGAATGAATTCGATGCTTAATCCTTCTGCCTGTGCTTGTTTAATTGCCTGGTCAAGGTAATATTGCGTTCTATCCACCCCGGTAACTTGAAAACCGAGACGGGCAAATTCCAAAGTGTGTCGCCCAATGCCACAGCAAAGGTCAAGAACGTGGCTACCGGTTTTTAGACTGAGTAGATTTATCATGTTTTCAACCTCGATCGGTGCCTTTTCCTGGCGTCGCTGGTGAAAAAAAATCGGCGCAAATTTTTCCCAAAGTTCATCGCGATGATACCATGGATCGTTCGTTGCCATCATTTTTCTCCCAAGTTACGATTGCTCAATATATTTTTTAAGTACGTCAAAGCACTCTTTTTTTGAAGGTCGATACCCTGGCGATAGCGAATATCCACCGGAACCAGGACGTCCGGCAATACGCCGCTTCCCTCCAGCCGCTCTCCGTCAACCCGGGCGTCTTTTACCGCCAGGTACAAAATCGATTTATTAGACAGCGCAAACAATTTTCCGGCAACTACTGCCCCGGCGGTTCTTTCTCCCATAACCGTTCCCAGGCGGTATTTTTTGAAGGCATACGCTAAAACCTCTTTCCCGCTGCGCACGGTTTTGTTAGTAAGCATTACAACCGGTTTTCGCCAATGGGAATCAAAGTCGCTGGCTTCGCCATCGCGGCTAATCATTTTTAATCGGGGCACATGGGGGTTAAACACATCGAGATATGCCGGATCGGCGCCGCCCCAACCGTAGCGCAAATCCCAAATCAAGGCATCGGTATTTTTGAGTTTACCTGTTGTGATCGCGTCCAGAAATGCCTGGTGATATTCTTTTCCAGCGTAAGACCAGATGTGAATATAACCAATCTTAAATCCTGATTTTTCAATTACTTCCACACTGGCCTTTTCTGCATTAAGATATTCCTCTTTCGGATTTATCATCACCGGTTTTACGCGAATATCGATGGGCGATCCATCCGGCGTTCTGCGGATTTTGAATAAAACTGCCTGGCTGATTTTACCTTTCAGCGAGAGCACCGGCGTAAACGGTTTTCCGTCAACCGAAACAATTTCATCTCCTGCTAAAAACCCGGATGAATCCGCGGGGCTGCCGGACAATACGGAAACGATGAAGGGCTTGCCGTCGATTTTTTCCGTGATGATACCGACAGTTGGGTAGCAAATGTCCGCGTCGTTAAACAACGATTTTACTGCCGGCACAAAATGGAAAATCGCTGCTAATTGATAATACGCCGGGTCGTTTGGGGAATAATACGCGGTGTGCGAAGTCTTCAACTCCCGAAGCATATTTTCGATGGTGAGCTCGAATTTTACATTGTTACCGGCGGCGATTATTTGTTCACGGTAACGAGATTTTATCTCCGGAAATTGCTGCGCTGCAAACGCTGAATCATAAAAGTTCGTTTGGATAATGTCGCAAATCTCATCAAAAATAGTTTGATATTCAGTGGCTGCTTCCTGTCCTTTTCCCGTTGAAAAAATAGCGATCAATATTGATAGGGTCAGAATACAGAATCGGATTGATTTTTTCATGGCCCCAATTTAGCTTTTTTCGGAATTCTTTACAAGATTATAAGAAGGATAAAATGGGAATTATCGATTTGAAGCCGGAGCAGGAAATTATACCCGGTTTTTTACCTGGGACCGAGTTCCTTTAATCCTATCGCCATTCCGGAAGGAATTAAGCCTTAAATATTATTATGAAGTGGGACGACATTTATTCATATCTTAATGCTTTAGCCGGATTTGTCAATGCCGCTTTGATTGCCTGGTAACTTACGGTAAGTAATGCAATTATTAGCGCTAAAACCCCTGTAATAAGAAAGGTTAAAACGCCCAGCTCGGCTTGATACGCAAATTGCTGCAACCAGGAATTCATTGCATAATAGGCAACCGGGGAAGCAATAATAAATGCAATTCCTACCAGGATGGTGAAATCTTTAGATAATAGCAAAATAATATTAGGAACCGTAGCGCCCAATACTTTTCGAACACCGATCTCTTTTGTTCGTTGCTCGGTCGTAAATGAAGCCAACCCGAATAATCCCAGGCAGGCGATTAAAATCGCCAGTGTGGAGAATACCGTAAATATTTTCCCCAATCGTTGTTCGGCGTGATAGAGGGCATCAAAATCCTCATCTAAAAAGGTATAATCGAGCGGCTGGGTCGGCACAAATTCTTCCCAGGTTGCTTTTAGGAAATCGATTGTCGCAGGAATATCGCCCGGGCGTATCCGTACTGCCATAAAGGGCAGGGGATCAACTGTTAAACCAATTGCCAGCGGTGCGATATTATCCCGCAATGATGCGTAATGAAAATTTTTTGCCACCCCGATTATCTTAAATTGCCTGGATTGTCCCTGGGGGCCTACGCCAAGCATTGACAGTGTTTTCCCAACAGGATTCGGCCAGCCTAATTGTTTTGCTGCCGCTTCGTTAATGATAAATGTGGCGGTATCGGCCGGAAAGTCTTTGGAAAAATTCCTGCCGGCAGTTAGTTCGATATTTAATGTCGAAATATAATCGTGATCGACGAATAGCGGCGCCATCAAAACCGATTCCCCGGCAGAAACACCTTCCGGTTGATAGGCTGTGCTGCCAAATATTCCGCCCGGCAAGGAGCTGGCAGATGAGGCATTTGCAATATTCGTATTTTGCATTAACGTTTGTTTGAATGCATCAGCCTGGTTTTGTAATGTAGCCGCTCTTTGAATTACAACAATATGTTCTTTATCGAATCCTAACTTTTTGGTTTGGACATATTTTAGTTGATTAAAAACGACAAGTGTTCCAACAATTAATCCGAAGGAAATTGCAAACTCAAAGATCACCAGCACGTTACGCAGCCAGGAATGTCTGATGCCACTTTGTGATGT
>CAXHHS010000275.1:0-8156 GCA_964015645.1 uncultured bacterium | reverse complement strand
ATTTTTATTTTCGATGATTCCTTCGGGAATTCCAGATATGGTTGTGCCGATAATCGGCAATCCACAAGCCATCGCTTCCAAGCAAACATTTGGCAGGCCATCCCGGTCGCCGCTTTTATCGATAATTGAAGGAACAATTAGAGTATCACACTTTTCATATTGCAATTTCATTTTCGCCGGTGGAATATAATTTTCTATTTCGATCGCATTATCCATTTCCAAAGCCTGTATTTGCTTCCGCAATTCGCCTTCTAATGGCCCTTTCCCGATAATACGACACCTGAAATCGCCCTTGTTTTTCCGGGCTATTTTACAGGCTTCAATCAAATACTTAAACCCCTTTTTTTCCACGAATCGCCCGGCGGCAAGAAATGTAAAAGGCTTTGAATTTGAATACCCATTGTTTTTGTTAACCAAATCGGTTCCATGATAAACAGTGTGAATCTTATGGCTATCTTCAGGAAACAGGTTTTTTAAAAAGCTATTATTTGCAGAAGTACAGGTTGTAACATAAGTCGCTTCTTTTAAGACTTTCTTTAATCCGCTGTTATCCACATAAATATCCATCGCATGTCCCGTGCCGCCGAACGGAGTTTGAGTAAGCCGGGAAAGGTAAAGCGCGGTTTCACCGGGAGCCGTTAAAAAATGAGCGTGAACCAGGCTTATATTTTTGTCAATAACCTCTTGTGCAATTGCCGCAGCACGAAACAAGCATACCAGGCTTCGCATTCGTTTTGAAAATTTTGAATGCCGGAACTCAAAAAGGTGTTTCCAGGCTTTGAAATACCTCCCGGGAAATTTAAAGGCAATTAAAACGTGTTTAAAAAGACCGTTGGGGGTAAACGGATTTTCAGCAATCGCAATAAAATTGGTTTTTAGAACGGTAGTTTCATCATCCAAATCATCCCGCTTAACAATTTCTCTTGCGCCGATGTACAGTTCAACGCCTTGCCGCCGCAACTCCACAAGTTCGCGAGTGATAAAATTTTGTGACCATTCAAAAAGGCGGTTCACAATTACAAGTACAATCAGTTTTTGTGACAAACGGTCATCCATTATTATTCAGGCGTTCGTTAATAAATGATATGATTTTGGTTGCTCTCGCTTCCCAGGTTAGTAGTTGGGCATCGCGTTTGGCCTTATTGGCTATTTTATTCGCCCAATCAACATTTGAGAAGATTTTCCGTATGGCGTTTTCAGCGTTGGCCGGATCATCCGGTTCAACTAAAACGGCATTTTGGCTGTTTAAAATATCTTCGGTATCGGCAAGTTTGGGAGCCAATATCGTTCGACCGGCAGCGAGGTAAGAAAACAACTTTATTGGCAATACGGTCTTTCCGTATTGAGTTAACGGTGCGGTAGTGGGCGGAATTAACAATACATCCGCGGCAAAAAGGTAAGTGGCGACTTTATCTGCTGTCATCCAGGGTAAGGATTTGACATTTTCTAACCCCCGTTTTGATGCAATTTGAGTAATCCATCCTTCCGGGTCTTGCTGCGATTTTCCGATGAACAAATATGTAATTTCCGGGGTTTTTGCCGCAAGCGTTAGAAGAGACTCGATGCCCTTTTCGCGATCCAGGCGACCGGTATAACAAGCGATTTTTTCGTATGCCATCAAATTCAACTGCCTTCGGGCTTGATCTTTAGTAATTTCTTCTCTAAAAAGCACCGGATTAAAGCCGTTATGAATCACTTTGATTTTATCGACATCGATACCGAATTTCGCCAAACTATTTTGAGAGATTCCGGAATGCGTAATAATGCCTAAAAAATTACCGGATTTTGAAAGCCGTCTCAACAAGCGACCCAACAGACGGTTAGAATTTTCAAAAAAACGATATGACTCGAAAACAACTTTTAACCCCAGCCAATTCGAAATGAATGCCGGTAAAAAGTTTCGAGTATAAATAATACGATATCCATTTAACTTCGCCCAAATCGGCGCAAGAATGCCGTGCGTATATTTTTCGGCCCGAAGTTTCGTTAAGGGAAGGTTGAGCAGTTCTTTGGAGTACAAACCATTTTTAAGATTATAAAAATTTCGAAGGGTTTGCAAACGCTCCTGCTTTGGAATACCAACCGTCTTCCAATCTCGCGGAATTACCAGCCGGATATTTATTCCTTTGGAAGTAAGTGCGGAAACGGTGTTAACAACCTGTTCCGAATCCGCTTTTTCAATCGGGTACTGCTGATCGGAAATGCAGGCAATTTTTTGATTTTTAAGGAGATTCGCCATTTTTTCTAAACCATTAGTGACCATAAAACGCTATCGTTTCCTGAACGCGAAAAAGTAAAATCTTACGACATGAAAATCAAGTAATCTCCATATTCTATGTATATTTTATATCATTTTGTATCAAGCAAAGATAATTTGCATTTTTCCCGCAGGATTCATAGATTTCAGGAAACTATGCATAATATTTTACTTTACATCATTTTAAGCGAGTTTCATTAAGAAATATTTGGATATGTTTTTTATTTAAGATAGATTTTTAAAAAAAAATTTTGATATGTTTCTTAATTAAAGAAATTATCTTTTTAAAATTAGAAACATCTGTTTGTAAAATCGTTATTTTGGGGTTACTATTACGCACTTTTCTTGTGGAGAGGGGTTGAAAGATTAAACGCTGTATTAGGTTTATTTTAAAGGGGAACTTCGAATACACCCCAAACGGTTATCTCAATTACAGCATATTTAGGCTGCATTCTGTACGTAAAAAGATGATCACAAAAAGACATGGAGATTGTAAATGAAACGAAGTCTGCAATGTGAGTTGGTTAATTCAGGAGCGATTTTGACAAGTAATTCACATAATAAACACGTATTAGCAGGAAATTCATCCCAGGTTACCCAGGCTGTAATTATAGCCGCGGGCAAAGGCAGTAGGTTAAACGGTTATCAACAGCACAACCCCAAACCGCTTGTAAAGGTGGGTGGAATGCCGTTATTAACCAGGGTAATTTTATCTGCAAAAAAGGTTGGTATTAAAGAATTTGTTATTGTTATCGGTTACCAGGCGCATAAAATTCGGGACGCTATCGACGAACGCAAACTTGGTGTCAAAATTACCTGGGTACATAATCGCGATTGGGAAAAACAAAACGGTGTTTCGGTGCTTAAGGCAGAGCCGTTTGTTGATGGCAAATTTTTTCTCTTCATGTCCGACCATGTATTTGATACAAACACATTAAAGCGCGTTCAACAACAAGGGCTTAATGGGAACAACAATGGAACCCTTTGTGTGGATTACGCCGTTAATCGTATTTATGATTTGGAAGATGCCACCAAAGTTGACACCCAGGATGGCCGGCTATTGGATTTAGGGAAAGAATTAACATCTTTTAACGCTGTTGACACCGGTATTTTTATTTGCACTCAGGATTTATTCGGCGCGCTTCGCCAAAGCCAGGAAGAAGGAGATGACTCCCTTTCCGGCGGCGTACGCGTTCTTGCGAAAGCCCGTAAGATGAATACGTTTGACATTGGCGATGCCTTTTGGCAGGATGTTGATACGGTAGCGGATGTTCGTGTGGCCGAAAAACTTTTATTAAACGCTACCCGTTCAAAGGGCGATGGTATTATTGCACAAAAACTCAACCGGCCAATTTCCAATATGATTTCGAAGTGGCTATTAAAAACCCCCATCACACCAAACCAAATTTCCATATTCAATATGGTTTTTTCATTTTTTACTGCCTGGCTTATCGCAACCGGAGAACCATTGTATGTTATGTTAGGCGGATTATTTTTCCATTTAGCATCTATTTTTGACGGTTGCGATGGAGAAGTAGCGTTGGTTAAACTAAGGAATTCAAAGTCCGGGGCATTATTAGACACAATTACAGATCAAATTTCCTACATTGCCTTCATAATTGGTGTTACCATTGGCGCTTATAATACAACTCAAAACGAATTATTACTGGGAATTTCCGGTATTCTACTAGGCTTTTTAGTAATAGCTTTGAGCCTCGGTTTAAAGTTTCTTAAAAAACAGAACTCCGGTTCCTTTCGCGACTTTAATCGTGCGGTAGAAACCCTTAACGAAACGCCGAAGCAGGTTTGGTATATAAAACTTTTTGCCCTGTTGCGGCCATTTGGAAGACGAGATATGTTTGCATTTTTGGTATTTCTCCTTTTATTGCCAGGCAACGTTGTCTTTTTGTATTGGCTAATGATCGCCTTCCTTTTCCTATATTGCACCGGTTCTACAATTGCGTCTCTATATATGCTTTCCAAGCCAGGTGCAATTCAATCGCTGCATTCATTACGGCGGTATACCCGGATCGCCCGGCGACGCTTGTTTGGCCTAAATGGAAGCGCTAAAAAATCACAATTGAAAAAGAAAATTTCTTGCGAAACATCTAACTCTGACAATTATTAAAATAGACGGATTTTTAATGTCAATACCAGATACAATAACAGTAAATAGATTTCAGAGAATGAAACATAAAATCGGGCGAGTTGTTTTGCCCAATTCCCCGTCATCCAGCAGCGTTCCCTTTGCAGAATATATCAAATGGTTTTGGTTTACCAGGTTTACGCCTGGTTATCCGCAATCAATTGATATCCAAACCCAAAGCGGCTGTAATGCCCGCTGCACATTTTGTGGCGTTGGTAGAGAAATCAATAAACTTCACGGTAAAATGAGCGATGAATTATTTGAAAAGATTATCGATGAAGTGATCGAATATCCTAACCTTCGGCGGATTAATCCCTACTTGCTAAATGATCCGTTGGTCGATAAACGAATGCCCGAACGGATTGAGTATATTGCCCGGAAAAAAGGCAAACGCAGGTCTCCCGAAGTAAGAATCACCACCAACGCCGGGCTGCTTAGCGAAGAAATGGGATATCGATTATTACATGCCGAAGGATTGGATGAAATCAACTTCAGCTTTCATTCCATTATCCCGGAAGTTTACGAAGAGATGATGGTTCCCTTAAAGTTTGACCGCGTAATGGGCAATATCGTAAAATTTAAAGAGCAATGGGATAAGTTTAAGGGAAAAAAACCGAAGCTAACGGTTTGGACAGTAAAAACACAACCGGTGATTGACAACTTAGAAAACGAAAAATCATATTGGAAAAATTTAGGAATCGGTTTTAAAGCCAGGAAATTAGATAATCGCGCCAGCAAAGATATCGAATTGCTCGAACTTGGCGACCGAGAATTTGTTCGTGTTCCATTTTGCGTCATCCCCTTTTGGCGAGCCTGGATAATGTGGAATGGCGATATGATTATGTGCTGCGTAGACCAGGAACGCAGCAACCTCCTGGGAAATTGTCGAGACCGTTCTGTAAAAGAGGTCTGGAATGATCCAATCTACCAGGATTTGCGCCGGAGATGGCAAACCAAACAGTTGGAAGGATTGCTGTGTAACGAGTGTAAAGGAACTTAAACTGTCTTTCGTCTATTTAATGAGTTGAACGGTAGCGGAAATGCACAGGGGTTGTTACAATAGCGACTCAAAGGAATTACAATGTTACGGTTGATTTAATTGGTATCCTGGTATTTATTGATTTGGGAACGGTTTTGGAACCTGGGAAAGTTTCACCTATTTTTACTTTGGCACTTGGGCTTAAAAGAAAGTATTGAAACCTATATTTAAATAACCTGCCTGTAAACCATCTTAAAAGCCAGAAACCAATCGATAAATACTTCAGTATTATAATTTTTAATCAAAAGGAAATAAATGCTCAATATTCGCCCTAATTATAAATTTGTTAAAAAGTATCATATTCCCATTTTAATTATCGCCGTTATTAGCACTGTCATCGGCGGTTATTTTTCTTCAAAGCTAAAATTGCAAACGGATCTTACTGCCCTGCTTCCGGAGCACTTTGAAAGTGTAAAGGCGTTAAACCGTATTAAAGAGGAAGTTGGAGGCGTTGGACAATTGCGGTTAGTTATCGAAACCAAAAACTTTAGTGCCGCCAAAAAATTCGCCAACGATTTGACACCACGATTGTTAGAAAGCGAACTGATAAAATACGTCGATTACAAAAATGATGTAAATTTTTATAAAACGAACGCCTGGTTATGTTTAGAGCCTGCGGAGGGGGATACGCTGTATAGCCACATCGGAGATCCAATAACCGCGGAACAGCAGGAACTTCACCCCATGTTTCGTGATGACTTATTTGGCGATGAAGAAGACACCGAAGAATCTGACAATTCCCTGGAAGAAACCCTGGCGCAGTATGAAGAAAAAATCCCCGGTGAATACTATGCCAATGCCGACAGCACCGTATTGGTAATGAAAGTTTTTGCCTCGCAAACAAACTCGAACCTGGCATTTATTCGAAAAATGATTGCAGAAGTGAAAACCATTGTAGAAGCCGCTAACTACCGGCAATATGATCCGGATATGAAGATTTATTACGGCGGCAACTTCCAAAATAAGATCGATGAATTCGAAACCGTAAAAGACGACATTCTCGGAACCGCTTTTTATGGTTTAGGTGGTGTTTTTTTATTGATTATCATTTATTTTCGACGGCTGGTGGGAGCGATTCTCATTAGCTTAACGCTCCTTTTTTCCCTGGCCTGGACGTTTGGGCTTACCTACGCCACACTCGGGGAATTGAATACGATTACCGGGTTTTTGTTTGTGATTTTATTCGGACTGGGGATTGATTACGGAATTCATGCGTTTGCCCGCTATTCGGAAAGCCGGGCAGCCGGCATGACATTGGATGAATCTCTCGAAAAATTAGTCGGCCAAACCGGCCAAGCACTCACGACAACAGCGCTCACAACCTCACTGGCTTTTTTCTCATTGATGATTATGGATTTCAAAGGGTTCTCCGATTTAGGATTTATTGCCGGTTCCGGCATATTATTCGCGCTGGTCGCAATGGTAGTCGTTCTGCCGGCATTGATTATCGTAGCCGAAAAATTCAAATTATTAAGACCCAAACCGAACCCTCAAAAGACAACCCAATTCACGCCAAAAGCATTTCCTTATGTCCGTCCCTTTTTATTTGGCGCTCTCCTCCTCACCCTGTTTTCGATATATGCGCTTTGGAACATTCAATTTCAATATGACTTTACCGAACTGCGGGCGATTACGGAACAACGCAAAATCGTTAGCGAAAAGACCGATGGCGTTTTCAAGCTCTCGGAATCACCGGCAGTCGTTCTTGCTAATTCCGACGAAGAAATGGCAGCAATCGAAACCACTATTGGCAATATTATCGAAGCGGATACGTTAACGCCAACCGTCAAAACCACCCGGTCTTTATATAGCCTGGTTCCTAATGACCAACCGGAACGGCTTGCCAAAATCAGAAGAATCGAACAATTGGTAGAAGAGGAAGCCGAAGGCGTTATGACCGGTGAAAATAAGGAAAAATTGGAGGAATTAAAAGAATATCTGCAAGTACGCGAACCATTTACCTGGGATGATTTTCCGGAAAAGGATAAACGGCAATTTATTAACAAACGAGGAGAAATCGGGAAATTTGTATTCGTTTATCCCAGCGTTGCCCTTAGAGATGGGCGTAATGCTATTGATTTCAGAAATGACATTGGAACCTTTCAAACGGAAGACGGGAAGGTTTTTCACGCCTCCAGTTCAAATATCATTTTAGCCGATATGTTAATTATCCTCATCAAAGAAGGGCGCCTCGCTGTCATTTTAACATTTTTAGTGGTTTTTCTCGTTCTCTTCCTGGATTTCCGTGATGTGAAGGCAACTTTGCTGGTGCTTTCACCCCTGGTAATTGGGGTGTTGTGGATGGGAGGCGTCATGTTTTTGACGAACATGAAATTTAATTTTTTCAACATTGTGGTTATTCCCAGCGTAATTGGTATTGGCGTTGATAACGGCGTGCATATTTATCATCGCTACAAAGAAGAAGGGCCAGGATCGCTACTCTACGTATTAAAAAATACTGGCTTCGCGATCTTTATGACGACGACGACAACGCTTGTTGGCTATTCCGGTTTGATAATGGCAAGCCATCCCGGCCTAAATTCAATCGGAGATTTGGCGATAATTGGAATTACCTCAACGTTTGTTACGGCAGTTTTATTTTTACCGGCGCTCCTGCAATGGTTAGAAAAAAGCAAGATTCCTTCTGAAAAAGCAATCTAAAGGACAAGCTAAATTAGCAGGTGAGATTAGCAACAAATTGACTTGATCTTACG
>CAXHHS010000274.1:0-8197 GCA_964015645.1 uncultured bacterium | reverse complement strand
GTTTTTTTGGGATTCGCTGAAAAATTCGATTGCACTATCGAAATTCCCTGAAGTAAACTTTTTTATTCCGGTGGAATAAAATGTCCTCGCTTCATTATAGGCAACTTCATTGTTTTCATATTCTGAATCTAAAATAGTTTCCGTTTGAATATTTTTTGATGATTTGTAAGAATCGATTCTATTATCTAAAGCATTGGTGAATGATTCTGAATTATTAGTCGTTTTTTTTATTTCATAAGAAAGTCTATTACCTAAATGTTTAGCATCTTGATACTCCGGTTCAGATATTGAAACATTCTTATGTTCTAAATAATTATGCACGCTTTTCAGAGCTTTCTTTTTATTAGAGGATTTATCGTAAGCTATAGCTAAATAATAGTATGCTTCCGGAATTCCCCATCTACCTTCTTTTGTCGTATTATTAAAAATATAAATAGCCTTGGGAAATTGTCCCATTTCTAAATAACATCTCCCCATTTTAAAGATAATATCATTTCTATCTTTTCCGTTACTAATTTTAATAAATGATTCGCGGGCATTGTTATATAACCTAAGAGCCTCTGGATAGTTACTATTATAAAATGCCTTATCCGCATTTTTTATTATTGTATCCACAGGTGAATAATCTTGATAAATCACATTTTCTTTTTGCTTTGAGATTCTACTAGTTTGAGCTTTACCACCACAGCAACAGAATAGCGTAATAATAAAAACGCATAAAATAGTGCGTGAAATTAATAGAAAATTCATATTGAAATATCTTTATTAATTAAAGGAAGTATAAGTGTGTATGTACGTTGCTATATGGTCTTTGCACCCTTTTGAATAAACCATATCTATAACGATTAAAATTTAAAGCTAAATCTTTTTTGAACGATTAATTGGCAGTATTTTAGTACTCAATTACAGATCATAATAGCAATGCTATTAACAATCGAAATTATTTCTTTAAAATCTTTAAGTTCAAGATAAGTTTATTTTATTCCAAAATAGTTAGGCAGCTTACGTTTTTCAAATTAATGAGAAAAAGATGAGGTGGTCTATAATTCTACCATTAGATTAAAAACACAGGAGGCACCGGCACTGCGTTTCACTTCGGCCGGAATGGCAGAAAAAGTACTGTCATTTCGTATCAGCCCAATTTGCTGTGATCATTTAAACCATAAAACTCGGTTGTGCCGTGATAGATGTAATCACCTTCACCCTCCCCAAGTAAAAAATACAAAATGCTAATTGAGATGACTTTCTTTACATTGACATAACTATCCCCTAATTGTAGATCATCTACAATTAGTTTGGATGAGCATAAAGCACCCGTTCCAAATAGTGTATTTCGCGATTATTTTGAATTTCGACTACAATTAATTTTCCCTGTTCATCTTCTACCAGCAAATCGACTTTATTAAATTTGCCCGTTTCAAATTTTGAGTGCCTTCGCTCTTTAACATCGATTTGATTTTTATCTCCTGTTTTAAAAGAGTGGTTAAAAATCTTTCTCATATCATAATTGGCTTTATCCCGAAGAATATTTTTAGCCGCCCAATCGGAGCTAACTAGCGTTCTTTTTTTTGGGGCTTTCATGTTTATCGTTTATTTTTGTTTAGCCTAATTTTTATTTTCTTAAACCAAGGCTATTAATGCTCTTTTTCAAGAGCAAGATATTGTTTTTGATAAGAATACAGAACTCCCAATTATATACCATAAACATGGCATTGGAAATTCAAATGTAATCCATTAAGTTGTTTGTAGCGTGATAATCTACAATTAAAGAAAGAGGAACAAAATGAGATATTTTCCAATTTATATCATCGCTACAGTGTTTTTCTATACAAGTTGCAGCGATGATGCTGCGCCTACCGATCCCGGGCCTTCCCCAGGCCAATCTAACGGCGAATGGGTTTCCAAAGCACCGTTAGCCTCTCCCCGCCAGGAAATGCCGATTGCGGTTTTGGATGGCAAAATTTATGTCCCGGGCGGTATTCGCGGCAGCCAGACGGTGGCATTTGAAGTGGAAGTCTATGACCCGGCGAGCAATACCTGGTCTACAACCAATTCCTTACCGCAGCCACGCCATCATTTTGCGATGGCAGCAACAAATGGCAAATTGTATGTAATTGGCGGATATCCGAATTCGTTTACCGGCGTAAACTCCGTTTTCGAATACGATCCGGCGACGGATGCCTGGGCTACCAGAACCTCGATGCCCACAGCTCGCGGCGCTCATGTCGCTGTTACATACCAGGATAAAATTTATGCGATTGGCGGCCGGTTTAATGGCCCGGCATTAGGCACATTGGAAATTTACGACCCGGCAACAGACTCCTGGGCTGCTGATTTACCGGGAATGCCCACCCCACGAGAACACCTGGCAGCAGCAGCAATTGATTCTCTTATTTATGTGATTGGTGGAAGATTTGTTGGTGACGGCGGGTTCCAAAATGTTGCCACGTTAGAAGCGCTCAATCCCAGAACATTAATCTGGACCCAGTTGCCCAACATGCCGACAGCCCGCGGCGGCCTGGCAGCAGCCGGAATGAATGGTCGCCTCTATGTATTTGGCGGAGAAATTCCCGGCGTGTTTGCCGAGAATGAAGAATTTAATCCCGCAACAAATTCCTGGCGAACGGTCGAACCGCTTCCAACTGCCCGCCACGGCATGGGGGCAGTCACATTCGATAATATGATTTATGTAATTGGCGGTGCAACGATTGCCGGCTTTGGCGTTACCGGGGTGAACGAGGTGTTTAGTATTTCGTTAGAGTGAGATGCAAATATAGCAAAAAGATAGGTTAGGCCACTTTCAAAACTAACATAACCTATTATATAACCTAAATTTAAAAAAAATAAAATTTACCCTAACTTCAATTTTTCTGTTGACATTGGTTGATTTATCGCTGTATATTGATACATTCCGTAAGTTGTTTATTGATAAAGGTTTATGAGGAATCGGATTTAAATGACAATTTTAATCAATACGAGCGAAAGGGGCCAACCATGGGAAATGTGGCTGGCAGTACCAAAAAATCGACCTCGACGAAGAAGCGCAAAAAAAGAACGAGCAGTGCTCCAAAAGCATCAAACGCTGATATTTTTGTTAAGCTGTTTGAATTATTGCAAGGTGAGAGAGAAAAAATTTACATATACAGCAAAAAACTAGGTTGTAAAATTTGCCTGGTTAATCCGGCATTAATCAATCCGAAAACGATCAAATCGAATTACCCGGTGTATACCACAAAAGAACTCGCATTCATCCTGTCGTTTGATGCGGATGAACTGCGTCGATTTCATTATCTGAAAACGAGGTTGGTAGAATAGACCTTTAAAGTTTCGGGGACCTCAAAGATCTAATTTTCAATCTTCCAATCCGTCGAGCCATCCGGGCGATCTTTGAGTGTGATTCCGGCTTCTTTTAATTCGTCTCGAATTTGATCGGCCATTTTCCAGTTTTTCTGATTGCGAAACTCATTCCGTAATTCCAGGTTTACTCGCACTAACTTTTCGATAATATCGCTCGCTCCGGCAGCATCTGCTTGCGCGGCTTCCTTTGGAACAATTCCTAATACATCATGCCCAAGCTGGACAAACACCTCGTTTATTTCTTCCAAAAATGATTTTTGCAGCGGTTCGCCGGAAGCCAAATACTGGTTGGCCGATTTGGAGAGATCGAATAAAACCGCAATTGCCCGGGGTGCATTGAAGTCGTCGTTCATCTCTTCTTCAAACCGTTCCCGGAACGCTACCGGGGAAAATGGCGGGGTAAAATCCGCAATGGTTTCTGCGCTTGCAATCGCTTTTTGTATATTAGCAACTGTTTCCATCAGGCGAGACAACCCTTGCTCGGCAGCTTTAATGGCGGTTTCGCTAAAATCCATCCGGCTGCGATAATGGCTATTCAGCATAAAAAAGCGAATCGTGTATGCAGAATATTGTTTTAAAGCGTCTTTGATGTTTAACACGTTGCCGAGGGATTTGCTCATTTTTTCCCCGTTCATCGTCAGCGTGTTATTGTGCATCCAGTAGCGGGCAAACGGTTTTCCGGTAACGGCGCTGCTCTGGGCAATTTCGCATTCGTGATGGGGAAAAATATTATCCAGGCCACCGCCGTGGATGTCGAATGTTTCTCCTAAATATTTCATCGACATTGCCGAGCATTCGATATGCCAGCCGGGGTAGCCTTCGCTCCAGGGGCTGGGCCAGCGCATTAAATGGGCAGGATCGGCTTTTTTCCAAATTGCAAAATCTGCCGGATGGCGTTTTTCCTGTTTGACCTCGATCCTGGCCCCGGCTTCCAAATCTTCTACCACACGCCCGCTTAATTTTCCATACTCCGGGTATTTGCTGACATCAAAATAGACCGAACCGTTCGATTCGTAAGCATACCTTTTTTCGATGAGCGTCTTGATCATTTCGATCTGTTCAATGATATGCCCCGTCGCATGGGGCGAAATGTCCGGGCGAATAATGTAAAGCGCATCCATATCATCAAAATAGCTCCAGGTATAGTGCTGGGCGATTTGCATGGGATCGATTTGCTCTTCCCTGGCTTTCTTTTGAATTTTATCTTCGCCTTCATCGGCATCGCCAACTAGATGACCGACATCGGTAATATTCTGAACGTATTTTACTTTATACCCCAAATAGCGAAAATAACGAATGACAATATCAAAACTGATGTAACTCTTGGCATGGCCAATGTGAGCATGACTGTAAACGGTGGGACCGCAAACGTAAATATTGACCCTGCCGGGGTGGATGGGTTTAAACTCTTCTTTTTGCTTTGTTAGGGTATTGTAAATTTTAAAAGCCATATTTTCCTCAACATCTAATTGTGCGGCGTTCCAAACATATCTATCGAAACAACCTTCATTAATAGGATAGAGCTAAAAGTAATCGATAAAATCTAAAAGGTAAAGAGTAAATATAAAGCGTTTTTCTTTGCGAAACTTTGTCCTTAACAGCTTTGCGCGAATTAAAGTATTAATCAGTGAATGAAGGAGGATAAAACTCGACAAAAAATACGAAAGAACAAAACAACTGTCAACAAAGTTGACGAAAACGATGTTAAGTTTGTTTATAAAAGCTCTACTTAACTATGTCTCGTAAATCACTTATAAATAGGCTCTTAAGCAGTTTTATTTTGGATAATAGTTTATCCTAATCGTTTGGCACGTTAATCGTTATTAGAATAACCGAATTTGAATTAAATATTAAACATGGGTAATTGTTAGGAGGAAACTACCATGAAAACCGGTTACTTTAATATCGTAAAATTTTTACTTTTTTTATTAATGTTTGGTGGATTAATGTCTTGCCACCAGGAAGTGATCAACCCATACGAACCGCATCCGATTTTGGTAAAGGAGATCGAAGTACGGAACGAATACGAGCTTGGCCGCCTGGAAGTTGAGATTCACATAACAGACGCCGTTACCGGCCGGTTGCTCGGTTGCTCCGGTGCACGCCAGGGATTGCGCGCAGTTGATACCGTACATGTGCTATATTTTGTCGATGCGGATTTTGTGCGACCGGAAGGCGGACTGCTATATTTGGAGGACATCGAGAATCGAGAAATCGAAGTTTGGGTAATTGAAGACGACGAGGCGGAATGCCCCGGCCCATTTATTCCACACGAAGACGATCTCATCGGCATCAGCGGCCCGATTCCGGGTTATCAATTGGATGGGAATATCGATCTGCAATTCGATGACGTGCTACACCTGCGGCTCGGAACCTGAATTTGCTGAAATAACGTTTGATTATTTTGCCATTTTTCAAAATCGTATGAAAATCGACCTCAACTGTTTATGATGAAACTCGGCTTGCAGCCATTCATTTTAAACGTTGAGGTCTTTTTTATATCTTGAATTGCGGCTTCTGCTTTAGCCGCCCGCGAAATGGTTCCTCTCCGTAGGAGTGCCTTCGGCATTGAAGAAAAGCACAAATAGCACAAAATTTTTGATAGGGATTGTTTTCTTGTGTTTTTTGTGATTTCTTGTGGCCGTTTTAAATTTATAGCAACTTGAGTTCTATAGAGATTTTGAATGAGTAAGGCAATGCATCCGCTTATCGGCATTACCACTTACGGAAGAAACCATGAAGGCCGCTTCCACCTCCCCGGCGAATATGTAGATGCTGTTCGACATGCCGGCGGAATACCAATTCTTCTCGCACCGGGAGAGCTTCATGTCGAGGAAATCTTATCATTAATCGATGGCCTAATTCTCGCTGGTGGCGGCGATATTGATCCTGCGACTTACGGTGGCGTTTTGCATCCGTCGATTGAACGAATCGACCGGGAGCGCGATTCTTTGGAATTAGCACTTGCACAGAAAGTATTACATCTCGAAATTCCGGTGTTCGGTATCTGCCGGGGACAGCAGATTTTAAATATTGCAACCGGGGGAAATTTGGTAGAACATATCCCGGATCAATTCGGGCAAAGCATTATCCATCGCGGTGATAATGGCGAAGAAATTGAACACCCGGTACAATTGGAGCCGGGCAGCCGGTTAGCAAAAATCACCGGGGAATTGGAATTACCGACAATGTCAAAGCACCACCAGGCAATTGGAAAAGTCTCTCCCGAATGGCAAATTACAGCCTGGGCGACAGATGGCGTTATCGAAGCGCAAGAGCACAAAAAGCACCCCTGGATGATTGCCGTACAGTGGCATCCGGAATTGTCTTATAAGGACCCCAGCCATCTCCGGCTTTTTCAGGCACATATCGAAGCGTCGAGGCACTATAAAACGACGGGATAATATAAATTAAAGAATGTTTGGAAATTTACCACAAAGGCTCAAAGCCGTAAAAAAGTCACGAAAAAACTTAAAAAAACTTCGTGAAACTTAGTGTTTTGGTGGCTTTGTGGCAAGAGTTGCGATTTTCAAACACTTTTTATAAATACGACCAAAATGAAGAAGGAGGCCAAATGCGGTTGAAGGAAAAAGTCGCATTAATTACCGGCGGTGGCAGTGGTATCGGTAAGGAGTCCGCAATTTTGTTTGCGAAAGAAGGCGCCAGAGTTGTTATCGCGGATATTAATGAGACTGCCGGCGAAGAAACTGTAGCGCAAATCAAATCTGCAAATGGAGAGGCAGCATTCATAAAAGTTGATGTGGCGAATGCCAGCGATGTCAAAAACATGATTGATTTTGCGGAGAGCACATTCGGGAAACTGAATGTGCTATTTAACAACGCCGGAATATTTGAGGACAACGATGGCTCCGTTTTAGATACGGAAGAGACGATTTGGGATCGTGTCATCAACATCAATTTGAAAGGCGTTTTTCTGGGCTGCCAATATGGAATTCCCGCGTTGCTGCGGGCTGGCAGCGGGTCTATCATTAATACCGCCTCATTTGTGGCGTTAAGCGGGGCGGCCGTTTCGCAAATTGCCTACACTGCCAGCAAAGGCGGTGTGCTTTCCATGACGCGCGAAATAGCGGTTGAATTTGCCCGCACAAATATCCGTGCGAATGCCATTTGCCCGGGGCCGGTGCAAACGCCGCTTTTGGCCGAATTGTTAGCCGATCCCGCTCGCCGGGAAAGACGGCTGGTGCATATTCCATTAGGGCGTTTTGCGGAAGCAAAAGAAATCGCTGCCGCCGCACTATTTCTCGCTAGTGATGAATCTTCCTATGTTACTGGATCAACCTTTTTAGTAGATGGCGGCATTACCTCTGCTTATATTACACCGGAATGATGATGCAAACAACCTCAAACATAACCCCATCGCGTCTGCTAACGCTGTATGAAGTTAGCAAGAAGATCAATTCCGAGCTAAATCTCGAAAAGCTCCTGGATGAAATAATGGATCAAGCGATTGCCTTGTTAAAGGCAGAAAAAGGGCTGGTTTTGCTAAAAGACGGAACATCGGGAGAATTAACGGTCGAGATTGCTCGCGCCCTGGATAAGCAGCAAGTGATGGATAAAGCAGCGATGAGCCGCACCGTAATCGATAAAGTAAAACAAAACGGCAAACCGGTTTTGATGCAAAAAGTGCCCGATGTGCAAAATGAGGACACCAGCAAAAGCATGATGCTTTATAAATTGAAGTCGATTGTTTGTGTGCCGCTGCGCTCAAAAGAGCAACTCATCGGGGCAATTTATTTGGATACCACCCGCCAGGAACACTTTTTTAAAGAAGAGGATTTGGTCTTCCTGGAAGCCTTTGCAAATCTTGCCGGTGTTGCAA
>CAXHHS010000273.1:0-8198 GCA_964015645.1 uncultured bacterium | reverse complement strand
CTTTCCAATGGCACTGGCCCCATCACCAAAATATCTTTCTGAAAACCGGCATCTCTTAGTTTGATCGCCTCCGGCAACGAATGAACGCAAAACGAATCCGCGCCGTATTTGATGGCCAGCTCCGCAATTTGTTGCCAACCGTGGCCATATCCGTTGGCTTTTACGACGGCGGAAAGTTCCGTTTTTTCTCCAATCAATTTTCGAAAAAATCGCAAATTTTGAGCATAAGTGGATTCGGAAATCTCTATCCAGGTAGTTTCATGATGTATATTTTTAATCATGGATTCTCCCGTAAAAATTTATCAAAGATTTTTCAAAACTGTCGCAAAAATGTTATCATACGGATTCGCATATTGATAATCAACGATCGGAAAATTATTATGAAAGGGATATTATGCCAATGTCCGAATTTATAAAGAACTTGCGTAGTAAAGTCGGCAGCGATTTGCTGTTACTGCCTTCCGCAACCATTATCCATTTTGATTCGCAAAACCGAATGCTGCTGCTGAAACATAGCAACACACAACATTGGGTTGCCCCGGGCGGGGCGATAGAACCTCATGAAACACCGGCAAATGCAGCCGTGCGGGAAATGTGGGAAGAAACCGGGCTGTATGTTCGATTGACAAAACTTTTAGGCATATTTGGCGGGCCGGGATTCGTTGTCAATTATGCAAATGGTGACAGCGCGTGTTATGTAATGACCGCTTTTGAATGCGACATCATCAGCGGCGAATTAAATGATAACGATAGCGAAGCGCTGGAGTTTGCTTACGTTTCGCAAAATGAACTTGCAGGATTAAACCTGGCTCCCTGGGCAAAAATCGTATTGCCAAAACTATTTGCCGAGCGTGGAAAAACCATTTTTCAATCATCGACCTGGACACCAAACCGAATAAGTAAGCAGTAGACAAGTAGGCAGCAGGCAGCTCTGGAATTTGCCTACTGCCTACCTTGCTTACCGCCTATTTTTTAAATAACGCAACTAAACAGCATTACAAACTCTTACCTTAAAACGGTCGAAAGTAGCGGATAGTAAATTACTGTTCATTCATGAACACCCCGTGTTTATCAAACGAACACAGTACGCTTAAAATGCCTTTTTTCTGCTTTTCTAACCTATTGTAATTATTCAACAAACAGTTCCTGGCATAAATATTGAAATGTATTTCACAGGAAATTGCTGAAAAGTAATTGAATATGAATCTTCTGAAGTTTAATATCGTAGGGATCGTCTGTCAACGGAAATTGGGCAGGTGAGCGAAACCAAAACAGTAATAACAACCGGAGTGGTTTTAGTATGGATAAAAAAATTGAAAAGAAAAAATGGCCGCCCAAAAAAATTGCCTACATTTCTATCGCTGCACTTTTTGTCTTTTTTGTCATTTATCAAATTGGGTTTGGAGATCATAGCTCAAAGTTGAATGTCGAGCGCCAAAAGATCACCATTAGCACGGTTAGTGAGGGACCTTTCCAGGAGTTTATCCCGGTAACCGGAACTGTAATGCCGATTAAGACGATTTATTTGGATGCAATTGAAGGCGGGCAGGTAGATACTGTTATTCGTGAGGCCGGAAATTTTGTGAAGGAAGGCGATATTATCTTAAGGCTGGAAAATACCTCTCTGCATATCCAAATATCCAACCAGGATGCTGCGGTGGTGGAACAACGAAATTTACTCACCAATAATACATTTAATTTGGAACAAAATTTGACCCGGAGCCGGCAGTTGTTAATCGACCGTGAATATGAAATTCGCCGCCTGAAACGGATTTACGAACGCCAGAAAGAGCTGTTTGAACAGGATTTAATTTCCAAAGAAGAATATGACCAGAGCAAAGATGATTTTGATTATGAGGTTAAAAAGCATCGCTTAAATATTCAATCGTTTGAGCGCGATTCGATTTTTCAGAAAGTGCAGATTCAGCAATTGGAAGAATCGCTGAATCGCCTGGAAGATAACTTGCGAATTGCTCGCAAACGCCTGGAAAATTTGAACATTCGGGCGTCTGTTACCGGCCATTTAACCTCCTTGAATGCCGAAATCGGCGAATCGAAAGCCCAGGGAGAACGCTTAGGTCAAATCGATGTTTTAGATGGCTTTAAAGTACGAGCAGCGATTGATGAGCATTACATCGCTCGCATCGATATTGGCCAAAAAGGGCAGTTTGATTTTGCCGGAAGAAGTTACTCCCTGGTTACCAAAAAAATCTACCCGGAAGTTACCAACGGTCGCTTTGAAGTGGATATGGAGTTTGAAGGCGAAGAACCCAATGGCATTCGCCGCGGCCAAACCGTGCGCATTCGCCTGGAATTAGGCGATCTGGAAGAAGCGGTTATGCTCGCTCGCGGCGGATTTTATCAAAAAACCGGCGGCAATTGGGTCTACATTATGGATGAATCCGGAGAATTTGCTGCGAAACGCTCGATTCGTTTGGGCCGGCAAAATACCCAGGTGTATGAAGTGCTTGAGGGTTTAACGCCCGGTGATCGTGTCATCACCTCATCCTATGATAACTACGGTGACATCGATAAATTAATTTTAAAAGAATAGTGAACCTTTTGGCAAAAATTGTTGTCTATTTCGATAATACGGATTTTTAAAAACGAATGTAAACAACCAAACTTAAGGAGTGTGCAATGCTTAAAACGGTTAATCTTAGAAAACTCTATACGACAGAAGAAGTAGAAACAACCGCTTTAAATAATGTGAATATCGAAGCGAAGAAGGGGGAATTTGTCGCTATTATGGGACCTTCCGGTTGCGGAAAATCCACGTTGTTAAATATCCTGGGGTTGCTGGATAATCCCAGCGATGGCGAATACCATTTCCTGGATAAAGAGGTTTCCAAATATTCGGAAAGGGAACGTTCGAATCTCCGAAAAGAAAACATTGGTTTTATTTTCCAGAGCTTTAATTTAATTGATGAGCTTACCGTTTATGAAAACGTTGAATTGCCGCTTCTTTATCTTGGCGTACCAACTGCTGAGCGTAAAACCAAAGTAAATGGTGTTCTGGAAAGAATGGGAATTATGCACCGTACCAATCACTTTCCGCAGCAGCTCTCCGGCGGCCAGCAGCAGCGGGTTGCAGTCGCCCGTGCCGTTGTCGGCGGCCAGCAACTTATCCTGGCGGATGAGCCTACCGGTAATCTCGACTCTGCCCATGGTGATGAAGTGATGAATATGCTCACCCAATTAAACGAAGAAGGCACCACGATTTTGATGGTAACTCACTCACCTTCTTACGCCGAAGATGCCCATCGTATCGTCCATCTATTCGATGGCCACGTCGTTACCGAAAACATCAAAGAACAGTTCCATATTTAGATTTATTTTTTCGATTGCCATTCCAATTGGGATTTTCTATAATATTTAAGATGTTGTGGGAAATCCCTGCAAAAATTCGGAAAAAAATAAATCTAAATAATATTTTATTGCGATTTATCCTTAACCCTTTTTCCTTTATCCTTACCACGAGGGGGGCAAAATGATTCAATTACGAAATATATTCAAGTATTACTCCAACGGTTTTGTTAAAACCTATGTGTTGCAAGATATTAGCCTGGATATTCAGGAAGGTGAATTTGTTACGATTATGGGGCCATCGGGATCGGGGAAATCGACATTGTTGCACATATTGGGAATGTTAGACAGTACCAACGACGGCGAATATCGATTTCTCGACCAACCGGCACACAATTTAAGCGAGCGGAAACGGTCGGATATCCACAAACAATATATCGGGTTTGTTTTCCAGGCTTACCACCTTATTGACGAGTTGACGGTGTATGAAAATATCGAAACCCCGTTGCTATATAAAAAAGTAAAGGGCAAAGAGCGCAAAAGCCTGGTCGGTGATATGCTTGACAGTTTTAAAATTGTAGCTAAAAAAGACCTTTTTCCCAACCAGCTTTCCGGCGGCCAACAGCAATTGGTTGGCGTTGCCCGCGCTATTATTACCCGGCCTAAATTATTATTGGCAGATGAGCCGACCGGAAATCTCAATTCCGCCCAGGGCGAAGAAATCATGGATATTTTCAAAAGGCTGCACAACGAAGGCACCACGATTATCCAGGTAACCCACTCGGAGAAAAATGCCCAATACGGCGACCGAATTATCCACCTTTTGGATGGCCGCGTGCAGGGTGAAGAGCTTATTAAGCAAGCACATTCTGTCGCCTAAGCGGCGAACTCAAGAGTATATTAGAAATTCGAACAAAAAAGGCCAGTAGAAGTTACTGGTCTTTTTAGAGAATTCGGTTTATTCCCTCAAGTATCGTTTTTATTCATGCCTGAATACTTTTCACTCCTCAATATTTTGTACCCATTCCTATCCTAACGTTTTTTAATTGATTCAAATATTTTCATTTCCTATTTTCCTGCCGATTTGTGATTGATATTCGAAATGCGAAAAAGGAGCCGCCATGTCTAACCAACCGTATATTAGCTGGGATGAATACTTTATGGGCATCGCAATATTCACTTCGCTGCGATCAAAAGACCCCAGCAGCAAAGTTGGTGCAGTGATTGTCAACGAACAGAATCATATTGTCGGAACGGGCTATAATGGGTTTGTCGCCGGGATTGATGAGAGCCTGTTTAGCTGGGAGCGAGAAGGCGAGTGGATAAATACCAAATATCCCTATGTTGTTCATGCGGAGGCCAATGCCATCCTCAGTTCTACCACCGATGATTTACGAAATTGCCGCATTTACGCCACCCTTTTCCCCTGTAACGAATGCGCGAAACAAATCGCCCAGAAAAAGATAAAAGAGGTGATTTTTCTTTCCGATAAATATCGCGGTAAGGATTTTCACGAAGCCTCAGAAATGATTTTGAAAGCAGTAGGGGCAAAGGTTCGCAAACTGGATATGCCGCCGCTGCAAATGCTGCTGAAGAAGTTTGAGGAATATATTCCCTACGATGAAAAGGGTAAAGGATAAAGGTTGAAGGATAAAAAATGATGGCTATTTGTTATTGGCCAAATACAAGGGATTAACACAATTTTCCCCCTACTTTCAGAAAACTGCTTACCATTATCACCAACCACTTTTATCCTTTATCCTTCAACCTTCATCCTTAATAAATATTTGTCCATTGAATGTTTAGCTAAAAATCCCTAAAATTCGTAAAATTAGTGTAATTCGTGGTTTAGAAAGAGGAATTACCATGGCCGATCATTTAGCATTAGACATCGAAACCGTTCCCGCAGCGGATATATCGGAATACAGTGAAGCCGTTCAGCAGGTGATTCAGGAAAAAATCGAAAAGCAGCAGGAACGCAACCCGGATTTCGATTTTAAATATTTCGCCAGCATTCATGGCGATTTTGGCAAGATTGTCTGCATTTCCATGGGCTACATCGCCGGGGAAAAAATCAAATTAAAATCGCTCTGCGGGCTTGATGAATACAAAATTTTGGAAGAGTTTAACGCCATTATCAAAACCATCCGCGGGGTGTTTATCCATTACAATGGGCTAAATTTCGATATCCCCTTTATCCTCCAGCGCATGGCGCATCATGGAATTCGTCCTTCCAGCGAGCGATTTAAAATCCTCCGCCGCTTTAGCAGCGATCCCCATCTCGATTTAATGATGCACTACTACAATTGGGATTTTTCCCGCGTTCTCAAATTGGGAACCCTGGCAGAACTGCATGGTGTTCCCAGCCCGAAAGAAGATCTGAGCGGTGATAAAGTGTACGAGGCGTATTTAAACGGCGAGTGGGAGCGCATCGCCCGCTATTGCGAATTCGATGTTGCAACCACACTGAATTTGTGGAATAAACTGATCCGCTATGAACCGTTGATAAGCGAAGAGAATTATGAATTTAGCAAGGCTGGAGAAAAGGAAGAAGATTAAAGAAATAAGGATGAATTACCGTAGGCAACAAACGAAATATCTACTCGTCTATTCGTTAGATAATTAAAATTTAGACGTTTTATTTGGATCGTATTGGAGGCAGTGATGGAAAAAAAATCCTTAGTACCTGGCATTATTTTAATCGCCATCGGGTTATTGTTTTTGGCAGACAATTTGAATTTTATTTGGATCGATTGGGAAGACATTTGGTATGATTTCTGGTCCCTGTGGCCGTTAGCAATTTTGGTCGGCGGTGTTTTATTCTGGTTAGGCTGGTTCAAAAATCGTGATGACTATGGCTTGCTAATGCCCGGCACAATTATGATTGTTTACGGATTACTATTCTGGTATTGTATGGAATTCGGCTGGTGGCACATGGGCGATGATCATTTATGGTCATTTTTCATTATCGGCCCCGGCCTGGGCTTTTTAGCAATGTACGCTCTGGGCAAACAGGAAAAGGGGTTTTTGGTCTCCGGTTTAATACTCGCCTTAATCGGCGGTATTTTCCTGATCGGAACCTATTTCTGGGATTTCATTATACCAGCCCTTTTGATTTTAATCGGCGTAAGGTTGTTGATGAAAGGGAAGAAGAGAGCGGATATGGCGGATGGAGCAGCATCGGTCGATAATGCGAAATAATAACCGTAATGCAAGTTTCCAACTTGCAAAGTTCAAAGAAGTGAATCTCAGAAACTCACCTTTTTATTTGCTTTAAAATGTTCGTTATCAGTCGTTCGTAGTCCGTTGTTGTGACAATTAAGAATACAAAACGGACTACGGAAAACTGGCAACGAACCACATTCAACTTTTTTTATCTTGAATCCCCCAAATCATGCCTCTATATTCCGAATTATATTTTTAAGGGTATAATAAGGCAAAAAATGAAACGCTGTTTTTTACGGCTATCCGTTCGCACAAATCTTCTGTTTACCATCCTTTTTGCGCCATTTTTGTTTGCCCAGCCGGAATTGACAACCCCTGGTGCAGCGGGAAGTTGGGCGCAGCAAATGTTTCGGGAACGGGCCAACCAATTGCAGCTTCCGGAGTTTAATGACAGCTACGGCGTCGCTTTCCGGGATTTGAACAATGACAGCCTGGCAGACATTTACGTCGTACGCTTTCGCGACCTTAACCGCCTATTTTTAAATCGTGGCCGCGAGCTGCCGTTTTTGGATTACACCATTGCCTCCGGGCTTGGCGGCAATCTAATGTCTTTCGGGAATGAAAACCTGGAATTGGGCGCTTCTGCCGTGGATTTCAACAACGATGGTTTCCAGGATATTTTAACCGTTGGCTGGGGATTGACCACTTATTTACATCAGCATAACGAAGAATTATATTTTTACAAAAAAATCCCGCTGGCGGAAATTTTTCACCCGATTGATGGCAATGCCGGTATTTGGGGCGATGTTGATAGAGATGGCGACCTCGACTTGTTCATCACCGACGAGCATTATCCCAACAAGCTGCTGATCAATAATGGCGTCGATCAGTTTGATGATCGCTCGCAAGAATTTGGTATTACCATTCAAACCACCAGCCAGGGCGCTGCGTTCGCCGATGTGGATGGCGACGATTATCCCGATTTATACGTTTGCAACTGGTTTGAGGCGGATATGTTTTACCGTAATGACGGCGGAGAACGATTTATCCCGATGGCGTTGCCATTGCCCCACACCGCCAGCCCGGATTGGAACAGCAACGGAGTTAGTTTTGGCGATATCGATAATGATGGCGATCTCGATTTATTAGTGACAGATCGCCAGGGGGGAACCCGGTTATATCAAAACAACACCGCTTCCGGAGACCCGGAATGGACGTTTGAGGATATTACGGACGCATTTGGCCTTTATAATCCTTATCCCGCGTATGGCAGCGTTATCGCGGATTTTAACAATGATGGCTGGCAAGATATCTACTTTACCAATATTGGCCCCAACATGTTGTATCTCAATAGCGACTCCAGCTATTTTACTTTAGGCTTCGAGGGAAGACTTTCCAAACGGTCGAATATTAAACAATACAGCACCGGTGCGGCAACTGCCGATCATGATAATGATGGCGACCTCGATCTATTTGTCGCCAATAAAGATACGCTCAGTATACTGTATCAAAATCCGCTGGAAGGCCGGTCTTTTATCCGCATTCTGCCGGAAGGCGTAAGGAGCAATCGTGATGCCATTGGAACCAAAATTTGGCTTTTCGAAAAATCCCCGGAAGACGAATTTTCCTCGAAACTGGCCGGCTACCGGGAAATTTCCGGCGGCTCGGGATATCTTTCCCTGAATGAACCGGCAGCGCATTTTGGTGTAGTCGCAACAAACTTATAC
>CAXHHS010000272.1:0-8199 GCA_964015645.1 uncultured bacterium | reverse complement strand
GGCAGTTGGGTTCCTATCCGGCAGTTATCCGGCTCTCTATCTATCCGCCTTTAGCCCAATTCGCATACTGAAGAGGAAGCAAAGTTCCAGGGGGAAAGACGCAAATTTAAGAAGGGCATTGGTCGTACTGCAGTTTGGCATTGCCATCGCCTTAATTATAGTAACACTTTCTATCAGCAATCAATTAAACTTTATGCGCAATAAAGGACTTGGTTTTCAGAAAGATCAAATTGTTGTTGTTCCGGTGAATGGCGGTGAATTTCGTGAAAATATTGCCCCCTTTAAAAAGGAATTGCTGAATCATTCAAATATCGGTGCTGTTGCCGGTTCAATTTTGCTGCCCAGTAAAATCGGTATGTATAATAATGTTACCTGGGAAGGGGCCGCTAAAAATGAGAGTATTTCCTTAATTCAGAATAAAATAGATTACGATTTTTTAGATACTTATGAAATTGAAGTGATTCAAGGCCGCAATTTTTCCCCGGAATATCCATCCGATATTATTGACCCCGATAGAGAAAACATTTCCGGGGCCGTGATACTGAATGAAGAAGCCGTTCGCCGGTTTGGCTGGGAAAACCCTATCGGAAAAAAGGTTATCCAGGTTTTTGGTGAGGAGCGCTATAATTTTAATGTAGTAGGTGTCATTAAAGATTTTCATTTTGCGTCATTACATACAAAGATTCAACCGCTTTCCCTGTTTTTACGCACAAATTACCCCAGGAATATTTCCATCAAGATTAAGCCGGGGGATATGCAAAATAGCATCGCTCATATTCAGGATACCTGGAGCAAGTTTAACCCCGAATATCCCTTCGAATATTATTTCATCGATGAGACTTTTGACCGCACTTATCAATCGGAGGCAAAACTGCAAACGTTATTTGGCTATTTCAGCCTGTTAAGTATTTTTATATCCTGCCTGGGTTTGTTTGGATTAGCGGCCTTTGCTGCCGAACGTCGCACGAAAGAAATCGGGGTACGGAAAGTTCTGGGCGCTACTGTCTCGAATATTGTTTTTCTATTATCTAAAGAATTTACAATGTGGATTTTAATCGCTAACATCGTTGCCTGGCCAGTCGCTTTTTTTGCCATGAATAGCTGGCTACAGAATTTTGCTTACCGAACGGAAATTGGTTGGGAGATATTTATTATATCGGGATTGGCCGCATTGGTGATCGCTCTGTCTACAGTAAGTTTCCAGGCAATCAAAGCGGCACTTGCCAATCCAATTAATGCATTGAAGTATGAATAGCATACAATTAAAATTTTTTATAAACAAAGACTAAATTCTGATTCATTTAAACTCCGGAGATGATTATGAGAAAATTACCACTTTTCACTCTGTTTTTCTTTGTGCTGTTTTTATCGATAGTAAATCGGAATATGGCAAATGATAAACCGCTTGCATCCGGCATTGATCAATCCATGATGGATACATCCGTTAAACCGCAAGACGATTTTTATCATTATGCCAATGGAAACTGGTTAAAAGAATATGATATACCAGCGGACAGATCCAGCTACGGTATATTTGCAAAACTACGGGATGACGCCGAGAAAAACTTAAAACTCATTATCGAAGAATCAGCAAAGGCAACAGGTATGTCGTATGGCAATGATGTCCAGAAAATAGGAGATATGTACCTCAGTTTTATGGATAGCGCCAAAGTAGAAAAGCTGGGGCTAACGCCGGTAAAACCACAATTGGAAGCCATCAGCAAATTAAAAACCAAAAGTGAACTTGTTAAACATATTGCCCGGCTGGAAAAAATTCGTATAAACAATCCGTTTTCGCCATACATCTTTGCGGATCAAAAAAACTCGAAATGGCCTATCGTCAATATGTATCAAGGGGGACTCAGCCTTCCCGACCGGGACTATTATTTAAAAGACAATGAGCGGTTTAATACCATAAAATCCGAATTTCTTGCCCATGTCGAAAAGATGTTTGAAATGGCCGCCATCCCCGGTGGAAAACAGAAAGCGAAAAAAATCCTGGAAATTGAGACAAAAATCGCCGAACACCATTGGACAAGAGTTGATAACCGGGATTCCGATAAAACTTACAATAAAGTAGCCCTGGCCGATATGAATGAAATGATGCCGAACTGGGACTGGCAAATTTATTCGCAGGAGTTGGGAATTGCAGAAGAAGACAGTTTAAGAATTTACCAGCCATCTTATTTGCAAGGGCTAAATGACATTTTTAAGAGCGAATCTCTGGAAGGCTGGAAAACATACTATACCTGGCGAGTGCTGACAAACGCCGCAGGTTTATTAAGCAGTAATTTTGTTACGGAAGATTTTAACTTCTATAGTAAAACATTACGGGGAGTTGAAGAACAACGCCCGCGCTGGAAAAGAGGTGTAACTGCCGTTCGTAATGCCCTGGGGGAAGTGTTGGGTAAAGTATATGTTGAACGCCATTTTAAGCCGGAAGCAAAAGCAAGAATGCAAACTTTAGTCGACAATCTCCTGATCGCCCTTGAAGAGCAAATAAATGATCTGGAGTGGATGACCGCGGAAACGAAGGCGAAAGCCCTGGTAAAACTGTCCACGTTCAAAACAAAAATCGGTTATCCCGATAAATGGATTGATTATTCATCTCTGGATATCAAAAGTGATGATCTTTACGGTAATGTGATGCGTGGAACAATGTTCGACGTAAACAGGGATATTCATAAACTCGGTAAACCGGTAGATCCTGATGAATGGGGCATACCACCGCAAACCGTAAATGCCTTTTACAATCCAACCCGGAATGACATTACATTTCCTGCCGCTATTTTACAGCCGCCCTTTTTTAATATGGAAGCGGACGATGCAGTAAACTATGGCGCAATTGGGGCAGCCATCGGCCATGAGATTACCCACGGTTTTGATGACGAAGGCCGAAAGTCGGACGGCGACGGCAACCTGGTTAACTGGTGGACAGAAGAAGACAATACCGAATTTGAAAAACGCGCCCGGGTAATGGTAGACCAGTATAATTCATTTGTCGCAATCGACACGATGCATGTAAACGGCGAATTGACGTTGGGAGAAAATATCGCTGATTTGGGCGGGTTAACCATCGCGTTTAATGCTTATAAAAATTCACTGAAAGGCAAAAAATCATCAGTAATTGATGGCTTTACCGGGGAAGAAAGATTTTTTCTCGGTTTTGGCCAAATCTGGGCGACCAAATTTCGTGATGAGGCGTTAAGAAGGCTTCTGATGACCGATGTCCATTCGCCGGGGCAATTCAGGGTGTTGGGCGTTTTATCCAATATGCCGGAGTTTTATGAAACGTTTGATGTAAAAGAAGGCGATGGCATGTTTCGCCCGCCGGAGGTTCGTGTAAAAATATGGTAGGCTTCGGTATTGTATTGTTAAACCTCTTGTTGCTTCTTACGCTTATTACCGGTTGCGAAAATGAGTACGAATTCATCGAACCGGATGCTACGGCTTCAGTGGAATTTCAAATTCGAGACCGAGCAGGAAATACCAAAAGTATCAAGTACTTGTATTCTGTGCCGGTTAATTATGATCCTGAAAAAGCCTGGCCTTTGGTTGTTACCCTGCACGGAGATGGCAGCAATGCCCTGGCGTTTCATGATTTATGGAGGCCGGCTACTGATTCATTGGGATTTGTGTTGCTCACCCCACAGGGAGAAAGTTTTACGCCAGGAGGAATTGGGTATACCTGGGGAAAAAACGCTGAGCAATTAATCCGGATATCTATGGAGCAGCTTCAACAGAAAGTTCACATAGATAGAGAGCGCGTTTATTTAACCGGATTTTCCTCCGGTGGTGCCCTGGCATATTTAATTGGCTTAAAGTATCCTTATATATTCAATGGCATCGCTCCATTAGGTGCTCCTTTTCGAGCGGAATTTTTAAAGAGCAAACGGGACGATTTGTCTTCTCAAAGTATGTTTAACAATTTTCCGGTTTACATTGGTCATGGAGCCCTGGAACAGAATTTTGATAGCGAGGCAAAATTGGCGGAAAGTATGCTTAAAAAATTGGGCTGCCGTGTAAAATTGGTGCCTTATGAAGGCGTGGGTCACGGGCTGCCAAAACCGATGAAGAATGAGTTGATCAGAATTCTTAATTTTCTAAGGCAAAGCTCTTAACAAGATAGATTAATTATGCTGCTGAATTACCTTAAAATCACCTTTAGAACACTATCGAAATACAAAAGCTTTTCGGCAATCAATATTGGGGGATTGGCGGTGGGAATGGCTGCTTGTGCACTCATTCTTTTGTGGGTGCAGGATGAGTTGAGTTTTGATCGCTTCCATCGCAAAGCAGAGCGGATTTACCGGGTAGGACGCAGCTGGGATTTTCGGGAAATGCATGGGCAAGCGCCTTTGGCCACTGGCCCCTGGGGGCCGGCAATGCAGCGGGATTTCCCGGAAGTGGAAAATTTTGTAAGAATTGAACCGTTAGAATTAGCGGTTAAGGATCACCGCAATGTATTTCGCAAACAGCGTTTATTTGCAGCAGATAACAGCCTGTTTGAAATATTCGATTTTCACCTGGAAAAAGGCGATCCTGCACAAGCGCTGCCTCATCCGTACACAGTTGTAATGACGGCTGAGATGGCCCAAACCTATTTCGGAAACGAAGAGGCAGTCGGTCAATTATTGACCGTCGACTGGGAGGGGGAACCAACCGCTTTTAAAGTTACCGGAATACTAGAAACCGCCCCGGCAAATTCTCACATCCATTTTGATATTTTGCTGTCGCTATCGTCATATCCTGAAGATGCTTTAAACCGCTGGTTCGGTCCTCAACATTATACGTACATCTTGCTTGCGGAAGACGCCTCTTTATCATCATTAAAACGTAAATTCCCGGCTTTTTTGGAAAAGTATGTAGCGGATGAATTTATGGCTTACTTTGGCCCGGATATCGCGGTTACCGACGTTTTTCAAGTAACGTTAAAACCATTGTTAGACATCCACCTAAACCCCAGTCGGGAGATGGAAATTGAACCGCCCGGTTCTGCCGGAACAGTATATTTATTTTCGGTTATTGCGGTATTGGTTTTGTTAATTGCCTGCATCAATTTCATTAACCTTTCCACGGCACGTGCCAATAAACGCGCCCGGGAAGTTGGGATGCGAAAAGCTGTGGGCGCACAAAAAAGGCAGCTTGTGGCTCAATTTCTTGGCGAATCTTTGGTATTGGTTTTACTGGCATTAATATTGGCAATTGGGATTTTAAGCGTCTCCCTGCCTACATTTAATTCTATTTCCGGTAAGCATATTTCAACCGGCTTGATTTTCCAATATTCCAATTTTATCGCTTTGCTTGCGATGGCTATTGTTGCAGGAGTATTAGCGGGGCTTTACCCGGCGTTTTATCTCTCGGCATTTAACCCGGTAAAAGTATTGAAAGGCCAGCTTCAATCCGGCAGTCGCAAACCTGCATTTCGGAGAATCATGACAATTTTTCAATTTGCTATTTCAATTTCTATTATCATTGGGTCTTTTATCGTTTATCAACAATTGGCGTTTATGCAGAATAAATCATTGGGATTCGACAAGGAAAACGTCGTTATCATCCCTGCGGAAAGTAACGGAATTCGCAGTAACATAGAGACTTTTCGCGATAAGCTGCAAGCGGATCAGCGAATAAAATCCGTTTCGGCATCTTCTATGATTCCCGGCACCAAAATATTGCACGACACTAATTTCCGTCGTCGGGATAATGGCGAGGTCTACAACCTGATGTATATCCGCACGGATTATGAGTTTATCGATACCTATCATTTCGACTTGATTCGTGGTCGTCAATTTTCTCGCGAGCATGGGACAGATCGAGATGAAGCCTTTATTCTAAACGAAAGAGCCGTCCGCAGCCTTGGCTACACACTTGATGAGGTTGTCGGCAAAAAGCTGGATATGACTGCTGGCCCATCAGAAACCCATAGTGGCACTGTTATTGGGATCGTAAAAGATTTTCATCTGCAATCCATGCATTTAAAAATTCAACCCACGGTATTTTTGATGGGGTCAAACGAAGCGTTTAACAAAATTACCATCAGACTCGCTGGCGAAGGTATTTCCAGGACGTTGCCATATATCAAACAAACCTGGCGGTCAGTCTATCCCGGTGAACAATTTAAGTACACATTTCTGGATAATCGCCTCGATCAATTATATACCGCCGAAAAGCGAGTGCGAAAAATTTTTCTCCTCTTTGCCGGCCTTTCCATTTTTATTGCCTGTTTAGGATTGATGGGTCTCGCTACATTTACTTCTGAAGCGCGCAAAAAGGAAATCGGTATTCGCAAAACCCTCGGCGCTTCCGTAGCAGGAATGATTTTGCTGTTATCCATAGAATTTACCAAATGGATTTTGCTTGCTAATCTTGTTGCCTGGCCAATTGCCTGGTTTACAATGAACCATTGGCTGCAAAGTTTTGCCTACCGAATTAATATGGATATCGGAACATTTTTATTTTCCGGGGTGCTGGCGCTGTTGATTGCCTTACTTACCGTTGGATTCCAGGCGATAAAAGCAGCTATTGCGAATCCCGTGGATGCACTGAGATATGAGTAAACCATCTTGAAGGTTATCCATGACATTCGAAATTCAGCCATCTGTTCGATATTCATTTTTGCACTTTTGTGACACTTCAGGCCTTTTTGTGGCATCTGTTCTTTATTGAACAATGTCTGTCAAGCTACCGAACAACTTTAAAACGCAATTTTTCCAAAATCCCTTATATATTGAGGAAAAGGTCAAATGGCATGAATATTGTGCAATTTTAACCTACCAGTTTAACCAAAGGGGAGCAAGACGATGATTAAAAACCACCTTAAAATCGCAATCAGAAACCTCCTGAGGCAAAAAACCTATTCCCTCATCAACATTTCCGGCCTGGCGGTCGGGTTAGCGATATGTATCCTGATCTTTTTATGGGTTCGGGATGAACTCGGTTATGACCGGTTTCATGAACATGCCGAGCAAATACACAGGGTGGTCTTTGAACACGAATCAAACGGGCAAATTCGTCGCCATTGGAGAACGCCGCCGCCGCTTGCAGCCAATTTGATAGAGACTTATCCGGAAGTTGTTAATGCTACTAAATTTCATTCACATGAAGGCGTTCTTGTTTCGCATAACGAAATGAAAATTCGCCAAACCGGCGGATTTACCGATGCAGCATTTTTTGATATATTTACTAATTCCTTTATCAAAGGCGATCCCCAAAGCGTTTTTACGAACCCCAATTCAATTGTCATCAGCGAGCGGATGGCGGCAAAATTTTTCGGAAAAGCCGATCCGCTGAATAAAATCTTGCGTATCGATAACCAATTGGATCTCACCGTCATCGGCGTTATTCGGAATTGGTCGGAAAACACGTACCTGGATTTTGATTTTTTGACACAATTTGAACACCTGGAATACATCGCCGGATATGGCAATGTAGAAGATTGGGGAGATTGGGGATTTAACACTTTTCTTCTATTATCCAGGGAAGCAAATATTAGCCGGCTCAATGAAAAAATAACAGGTTATGTAAAAACGATTTTCCCGGATATTGCCAGGTTATTGTATCTGCAACCGTTAACACATATCCACTTACATGGATTGGAAGGCCGTGGAAGCATCATATTCGTATACATTTTTTCTTTGATAGCGGTGTTCATTTTAATTATCGCCTGTGTAAATTTTATGAATCTTACCACTGCCAGATCTATGAAACGCGCAAAAGAAGTTGGTCTGCGCAAGGTAGTTGGCGCTAGTAAATCGAGTCTGATCCGGCAGTTTTTTGGGGAATCGATCCTCATTTCATTTATAGCGTTGTTGTTGGGTATTGGCCTGGTGGAATTATTACTGCCGGCCTTCAACGATCTTTCCGGGAAAACATTATCGCTGGACATTCTGGCAAAAACCAGTATGTTGCCGGTGTTAATCGGGGCTACTCTGGTAACCGGTATTGTCTCCGGCATTTACCCGGCACTATTTTTATCATCATTCAAACCGGTAATCGTTCTGAAAGGGTCGTTAAGAATCGGTTCATCCGCTTTCAGAAACGCCCTGGTCGTATTCCAGTTTGCCCTTTCGGTAATCCTGATTGCCTGCACGATGATTGTTTCCGAACAGCTTAATTTTGTTAAAAACAAACGATTGGGTTTTGAAAAAGACAATATTGTTTATATGCCGCTCACCAATAGCCTGGTAAATAAATATGACT
>CAXHHS010000271.1:0-8278 GCA_964015645.1 uncultured bacterium | reverse complement strand
ATTCAAAATACACACGAAATTCGTTCCTTTCTCGATCAGTATGGAGGGTTGCATTTTTGTCGATTAGAGAAAAAGGCGCTGGACTATCGCAACATTTCCATCGATACACGCACTTTAAAGCCGGGCGAACTTTACATTTCGATCCGTGGGGAAAATCATGACGGCCATTCTTTCGCGGAACAGGCCTTAAATAAAGGAGCCTCTGCGGCTGTTGTGGAAAGGGAGTGGTACGAATCGGATGAGATCATTCTTCAACTCGCCGGAAAACCGGTCATCGTCGTTCAAGATACGCTGGACTTCTTACAACAATTGGGCGCCTGGCATCGCCGGCGATTTTCTTTTCCGGTAATTGTGCTCACCGGCTCCAATGGAAAAACGACCACACGAGAGATGATCGCTGCAATTCTATCGGCAAAATTTAATGTATTTCGCAGCGAAGGAAATAAAAACAACCATGTCGGGCTTCCATTAATGTTGTTAAAAATGGCTGAAACCGATGAAGTTGCCGTTTTGGAAATTGGCACAAACCACCCGGGGGAAATTGCTCACCTGTCTAATCTTGCCCAACCAACCGCTGCACTGATAACGAATATCGGAAAAGGGCACCTGGGCTTCTTTGGCACATTGGAAGAAGTGTATCGCGAAAAAACCGCTTTATTCGCCGCTGCATCACCGGAGTCACCACTATTTGTAAATATGGAGGACCCTTTTTTGCGCCAATATCCAACCGCCGGGCGAGTTTCAATCCCAATCGGTTTTTCCGAGTCGTTTGATGTTTGGGGGGATTATTTGGCAAGCGACAAAATGGGGTGTGTAAAATTCCGTTTAAACGATGCTGTCGATATCCAGTTGCGCATTCCCGGTGAACACAATTTTATAAACGCTTTGTTAGCTGCCGCAGTCGGGTTGTATTACCGCGTTAGCGAAGCATCGATCAAAAACGCGCTGGAGCAGTTTGCACCGGCATCCCAGCGGATGGAAATGCTGGAAAAGGAAGGCGTTCTATGGATTAATGATGCTTACAATGCAAACCCCAATTCCATGTGTGCGGCAGTGGATTATCTCTCCCGGCTTTCCCGGTCAACCGGAAAACGCATCCTGGTATTGGGCGATATGTTAGAATTAGGCGATTTCGCCGAGTCAGAACATTTCGATTTGGGAACGTATATCGCGGCAAAACCAATCGATACAGTTTTTCTTTACGGCCCGGAATCCAAAGCGGTTCAAAACGGAATCCAAAATATTGAAAACACTAAAGTTAAAGCATTTTGGTACGATTCTCATAAAAAGATCGCAGAACATCTGCGCCAGGTTTTAAAGAAGAACGATGCGGTTCTATTAAAAGGATCGCGCGGCATGAAAATGGAAACGGTATTAGAATTGATGGTTTAACGTGTTTACGTGTTCGAGTGTTCTTGTCGTGAATTTACTTGGATGCTTAAATAATGGTAGAACGATAACTCCGTTTTTGCGAGCTAATACATCCTTCGATGGAGTTTAGCCTGAGCACTGCCGAAGGACTCGGGATGACTGCTGTGTCACGCTGAGCGAAGTCGAAGCGCAGAGGCCCACTTGACAAACTGCCAGGGCACCTGAACACAAAAACGATGGGGGATTATGTTAGCTGATTTACTATTCGAGCTTCGGGATTGGGAAAGCGGTTTTAATGTATTTCGCTACATTACCGTCCGTGCTGCATTGGCAGCGATAACGGCCTTGCTGTTCAGTTTTGTCATTGGCCCCAAAATTATTCGCGCATTACGAAAAAATCAGATCGGCGAGGAAATTCGCCATGATGGTCCGCAAACGCACCAGGCCAAAAAAGGCACGCCGACGATGGGCGGATCGATTATCCTGGGAGCCGTATTCCTCTCAGTGTTGATGTGGGGGAAACTGAACAATTTCTATATCCAAATGATCTTTTTAGCAACATTCTGGATGGGAGTTGTTGGGTTTATCGATGACTATCTAAAAGTTGTTAAAAAAATGAAAAAAGGGCTAATCGGGCGCTACAAAATGGTCGGGCAGATTGTGTTAGGACTTATCCTGGGAAGTGCTATTTATTTTAACCCGGAATTCGTTACTAACGATTTGAATGATAATACCAGTTTACCCTTTTTTAAAAACCTGGAAGTGCGATTCGGCCTGCTTTACATCCCGTTTGTCGTTTTTATTGTTACTGGCACTTCAAATGCTGTCAACTTAACGGATGGATTAGATGGATTGGCAACCGGTTTGATGGGCATCGCTATGCTGGCATTTGCCGGAATTTGTTATGTTTCCGGCCATGCGGTCTTTAGCGATTATTTAAACATCATCCACTTACCGGGAAGCGGTGAATTAGCAGTGTATTGCCTCGCCATTGTGGGAGCAGCTATGGGGTTTTTGTGGTATAATGCCCACCCGGCAGAGGTGTTTATGGGAGATACCGGATCATTGGCATTAGGCAGCACCTTGGGGGCAGTTGCAGTGTTGATCAAAAAAGAAATTTTGCTTGGGATTATTGGCGGTGTTTTTGTTGCGGAAACTTTAAGTGTCATTCTTCAAACAAGTTACTTTAAGTATACTCGAAAAAAATATGGTGAGGGCCGTCGAATATTTAAAATGGCCCCGCTTCACCATCACTTCGAACTCAAAGGATGGCCGGAATTAAAAGTCGTTGTGCGGTTCTGGATTGTTGGTATCCTTCTCGCGTTGTTAAGTCTGGCAACATTTAAAGTTAGATAAGAAGGTGGAGTATTGGAGCGTTGGATTAATAGAGCACCAGATCAAGTATGAGTGGGAAGTGGAATAAATACAGTAAGTTAAAACACTTTCCCTGAAAGGGAAAAATACAATAGCCCAGAATAAAACCCTGGGGAACTGAATACAAAATTAGATCCAGCCCTGAAGGGGCGAGAGAAATGCTCTTTGGAGTTAGGGAAAACCGGGAAACGGATTTTAAATGAAAAAACATCGAATAAACATTTGGCTGGTTGCCACTTTCTTTTCGCTAATGTTGATTGGCATTATTATGGTTTACAGCGCCAGCGCATTTTACGCTCAAAAATATTTTGACGATCATTTTTATTTCCTTAAACGACACCTGTTTCAATTGTTTGTCGGGTTAATTGCGATGGCAGCAGCTTTTAGTTTTCCTTATAAAAAGCTCACTGGCCATACATGGATATTACTGATCATCAGTCTGCTTATTCTATTTTATACGGCTTTTATCAATCGCGGGCGCTGGGTCGATATTGGCCCGGTTCATTTCCAGGCTGTTGATGTGGCAAAATTTGCGATCATTTTATTTTTTGCAGATTCTTTGAGCCGTAAAGAAAAAATGCTTTCTCGCTACAGCGAAGGGTACCTAATCCATCTGTTTTACCTGATGACGTTTGCGTTTTTAGTCCTCCGCCAACCTGACTTTAGCAGCGCTGCGGTATTAATGCTAATCGGGTTAACGATTCTTTTCGCCGCGCCAATAAAAGTTTCTCTACTGGCATTAACCGGTCTGGCGCTGTTTCCGCTAATGGCAATGGCAGTGATGATTTCTCCGTATAAATTAAACCGGTTAACCGCTTTTTTAAACCCAAATGACGATTTACAAGGAATTGGGTATCAAGTACACCAATCTTTAATAAGCCTCGGACACGGTGGGGTAACGGGAGTCGGTTTTGCTGGCAGCACCCAAAAAATGTTCTTTCTCCCGGAAGCACACACGGATTTCATTTTTGCGATTATCGGGGAAGAATGGGGGCTAATCGGAACGCTGGTTGTGATAGCGCTTTTTGGAGTTATTCTATACCAGGGAATCAAAACGATTAATAAAACCAAAGATCGGTTTTATGTTTACCTGGCAATTGGGGTAACAGCGCACTTCGTGTATTATGCCATGATCAATATGATGGTAACCCTCCGATTGCTGCCAGCAACCGGCTTACCGTTGCCGTTTATCAGCTACGGTGGAACGGCATTGGTATTGAGCTGTGTCTACGCCGGGATTTTACTGAAAATCGCCAGCGATGCGCCTCGCAGCAGGAAATCTTCCGGCGCTTCCCGGAAAAACAAACGGCGAACCAAACCGGCTTTAGTCTCTCGAAAAGGATAAAGGATGAAGGAGAAAAATTTATCCTTTATCCTTAAACTAAGGATGCTAAATGGTTGAGAAACAAGAACAATCAACTGAAAATCGAATCCTCATCGCCGGCGGCGGCACTGGCGGCCATGTTTATCCGGCACTTGCGACCATTGAGGCTCTCAAGGAAAAAGGCGCATTTCAATTTCTCTATGTCGGCGGGAAAAATGGGATTGAAACGCGGATTGTTCCCCAATACAACATCCCAATGGAAACGATTTGGATTAGCGGCATCGCCCGCAGCTTAACGTTAAAAAATTTGATGTTCCCAATAAAATTCCTAATGAGCCTGTTAAAAAGCTGGAAAATTGTCAAAAATTTTAAACCGCACGCTGCCGTTGGAACCGGCGGATATGTTAGCGGGCCAATACTGTTTGTCGCTGCTAAAATGGGCGTTCCGGTGCTTATTCAAGAACAAGATGTTTTTCCCGGTTTAACCACCCGGCTGCTGGCAAAATATGCCGATTGCATTTGCCTCTCCTTTGAAGGAGCGAAAAAGTATTTTCAAGATTATGCAGAAAACATCGTTGTTACCGGAAACCCGGTACGAAAAGGAATCGCTGCAATGGAAAAAGAAGCCGGTTTGGAGGAATGGGAATTGGAAAGCAGCAAATTAACACTGTTTGTTTTTGGCGGCAGCCAGGGAGCGCGTTCCATCAACCAGGCGTTGATAAAGATTTTACCGCAGTTGCAGAAAAAATATGAATTCCAACTGCTCTGGCAAACCGGGGAATCTCAATTTGATTCGGTAATGGAAAATTTCTCCGCAGGTAAACCCGGAATTCACATCATGCCATACGTAAAAAAAATGGACGCAGCCTACGCCGCCGCAGATGTTGTACTCAGCCGTGCCGGTGCAATAACTTTAGCAGAATTGGCTTTGGTTGCCAAAGCGGCAGTGCTCGTTCCATATCCGTATGCCGCCGGAAATCACCAAGAGCATAACTCCCGCGTAATGGAGGAAGCCGGTGCAGCCATTATGGTTTTGGAAGGCGAAAATTGGGAAAATAAATTGCGGAACGCGTTAGAAAAACTTTTTGATAGCCCCGAACTTCGCCAACAGCAAAGCGACGCCTGGGAAAAAATAGCACGTCCCGGTGCCGCAGAAGCTATCAGCGAAGAAATCGTAAAATTAATCCGAACGAAAAATCTAAACTAGGAGTGTTAAACTTAAGTTTGACAATAGAGAAGCCCAAAAAATGAAGTGGAAACGAACAAAAAAACGCCGAAAAAAACGGCAAATTAAAAAAACGCTTCTAAAATTTAAACCATTACTGGCGTTGGTTCTATTCGTCATTGCTGTCTATAGCCTGGCATCCGGCAGCGAATTATTATTACAAAAAAGTGGTTTTTTTACCGTAAGCGCTGTCGAAATAAGCGGAAATAAATACATTTCTAAAAAAAATATTCAGGCAATTGCAAATATTGACACAAATCAATCGATGTATTCAGTTAAATTAACAGCTATTTCCGAGGCTTTACTGCGAAACCAATATATCCGTGGCGTAAGCGTAACCCGCGGGCTTCCTTCAACAATTCACATCGACGTGCAGGAGCGGGAACCATTTCTTTATCTCGTCGACAAATCGATTTACATGGTAGACGAAACCGGGTTGATCCTGGAAAAAATTCCGGGAATGCCAATGGGTAAAGCGCCTTTTATTACCGGTATTTCCCGAAAAGAAATGCAGAAAGACAGCACGATCCTTTCTTCTGCTATTCAACTGGTGCGAAAAATTCGCGAAGTCGATGAATCTTTACTTCCGCTCATTTCCGAGGTACACATTCGCAAAAACAGGGCGCCCGAACTCATTTTAATCAAAGGAGGGGCGCATGTTAAAATCGGCGATTCGAAGCATTACCAGCGGCTGTTTTTGCTAAGCCAATTCCTTCGTAAGCAACCAATTATCAATAAGTTAAAGAAAATAAAATCGGTCGATTTAACCTTTCGAAACCGTATCGTCATTAATCATAAAAGTTAACGAAAAGAGTGTGCAATTATGGAAGGTAGAATAATTACAGGCTTGGATATTGGCACAACCAAAATATGTGCAGTAATCGTGAAAGAAGATTTGGATGGTTCCCTTCACGTTGTTGGGATTGGGAGCGCGCCATCTTACGGACTGCGTAAAGGGGTTGTGGTCAATATCGATAAAACCGTTCACGCCATCAAAGCCGCAATGGAAGAAGCGCAGGCGATGGCCGGTGTCGAAATTGAATCCGTTTTTGTAGGAATCGCCGGAGATCACATTCGTAGCATCAATAGCAAAGGGATGATCGGCGTTACTCGCGACGATCACGAAATTACCCCGGAAGACGTGGAGCGTGCTATCAACGCAGCGAAAGCGGTTGCACTGCCCATCGATAGGGAAATTATCCACGTAATTCCCCAGGAATTTATTGTTGATGGTCAGGATGGAATTACGGATCCGGTAGGGATGTCCGGTGTGCGGTTGGAGGTAGAAGTGCATATCGTTACCGCGCTAGTTACGTCTGCCCAAAATATCGTTCGCAGCGTGCAAAAAGCCGGTTATGATGTGGAAGAAATTGTGCTCGAACAATTAGCCTCCAGTCTAGCGGTGCTCGATGATGATGAGCGTACGTTAGGTGTCGCTTTGGTAGATATTGGTGGTGGCACCACGGATATCGCCATGTTTTTCGATGGCAATATTCAACGCACCGATGTTGTTGCCCTGGGTGGGCAGCATGTTACCAGCGATATTGCCCATGGATTGCGAACGCCCCCCGAACAAGCAGAAAATATCAAAATCCGCTACGGCGCAACCATTCGGGATAGCGTTACCGAGAATGACACAATTGTAGTCCCCGGCGTTGGCGGCCGTTCTCCTCGCAGCATGTCGAAGTCTGTGCTTATCGACATTATTGCTCCCCGGATGGAAGAAGTTCTGACACTCGCATATCAAAAAATGAAAAAAACCGAGTTGCTGGATTTGATGGCCGCCGGTGCGGTTATTACCGGCGGCGCAGCATTGCTGGAAGGAACTGCCAGCCTCGCAGAAGATATTTGGGGAATTCCCGTTCGCCTGGGCGTCCCAAAACATCTTGGCGGATTAACCGATTCCGTGCAAAGCCCGGTTTACAGCACTGCAGTGGGATTATGCCTTTACGCACCCCGCTATCATGAACCGGAGAATGGAGCCGTTTTTTCAAGCAACGGAGTATTATGGGATGAAGTGATGGGCAGTTTTAAACATCTGTTTAAACGGTTTTTTTAACAACAGTTACAAGGCCTATTGACGGAGGAAAAATTTGACAAATTTATTATTCATAATCGAAAAAGGAGGCACTTATGGCCATTGAGTTTGACGAACGTGCAGAGCTTAACGCAAAACTAAAAGTAATCGGAGTTGGCGGGGCCGGCGGAAACGCCATCAATACGATGGTAAATGCCAGCCTGGCCGGTGTTGATTTTGTCTCGATTAATACCGATGCGCAGGCATTAGAGCAGAATATGGCGCAAACCCGAATTCAAATCGGCAAAGAATTAACGCAAGGTTTAGGTGCCGGTGCAAACCCGGAAGTTGGCCGTAAAGCAGTGGAAGAAGACCGGGAAGAATTAAAACGAGCGCTTAGTGGGGCGGATATGGTATTTGTTACTGCGGGGATGGGCGGCGGAACCGGTACCGGCGCAGCGCCGGTTGTTGCGGAAGTTGCCAAAGAATTGGGCGCGCTGACGGTCGGAATCGTTACCAAACCGTTTAATTTCGAAGGATTGAAACGGCAGCAACGCTCCGAACAAGGTATTTCGGAAATGCGCAAAGTGGTGGACACCTTGATCGTAATTCCCAACCAGCGGCTGTTTGCGGTGGTCGATAAATCCACTCCATTGCTGGATGCATTTAAAGTTGCCGACGAGGTTTTGCTCCATGCTACCAAAGGCATTTCCGATTTGATTACCGTTCCCGGCTTAATTAATCTGGATTTCGCTGATGTTCGCACCATTATGTCGGAAATGGGCGATGCGTTGATGGGAACCGGCCATGCCAGTGGCGAAGGCAAAGCCACGCAAGCGGCACAACAGGCAATTTCCAGCCCATTGTTAGAAGGCGTTTCCATTCGCGGCGCAAAAGGCGTGCTGGTGAATATTTCCGGTGGTACGGATATGTCGTTGTATGAAGTCAGCGAAGCGACCACCATTAT
>CAXHHS010000270.1:0-8289 GCA_964015645.1 uncultured bacterium | reverse complement strand
AAACCTTTCGGCACCATTACTGTTTCCCCGGATTTCGAATTGGAAGGTCCCGGTAAAAATATCGATTCGATGGATTTCTGGGAAGCGCCGGACCCGGCAAATACGCAACTGTTTGTCACCGCTAAAGGAAATTCCTTGCTGGAAGTATGGCAGCATCCGTTTCGCGACGCCGGAAAGCCGCCACTGAAGCACAAAACTTTCGGCAGCAGCCAGGTAAACGGCGTGGTGGTAGACCAGGAAACTGATTTGATGTACATCGCCGTTGCCGGCCCGGCCAGCACGGTGAGTGTTTTCCGGTTGCCGGAACTGGAATTTGTGATGAACTTTTCCAAACGTAGAGCGGTTTACAGCGGCGAACCGAACATCGCTTTGCTCAAATTATCCAGCGGTGGCAAACGAATTTATGTTTCCTCCGATGACATCGTTTACATCCACGATGCCACAACAGGCGAATATTTGGATGAATTTTTCCCCAAGAAAGGTTTGGAAACCATCGCAGCCGATCACTACTATCAACGGCTTTACATTCCCGATGAGAATGATAGAACCGGCATCTACTCATATCACCCCAATGGAAAACCTTACGAGCAAAACGGTAAAAACTGTTTTGGCGAGGATGATTTTCAGAAGGATGCCGAAGGCATCATTATTTACACTTGCGGCTCTGATAGCGTTGCGGATAATGGCCGCGGCTTCATTGTCGTCTCCGATCAAAAAAAGGAGATCACCGAATTTGAATTTTATGACCGCCAATCCTGGCAGCATCTCGGTAAACTGAAAATCGAAGGTGTTTCCAATACCGATGGCATTGCCTCCTTCCAAAAACCGCTGCCGGATTATCCGTTGGGGGTTTTTGTTGCAATTAACGACGACAGCACGACGGTGGGTGTGGGGTGGAAGAAAATATTTCGTGAAATGGGGATGACTTTTAGCGGAACATCTCACAGAAATTCGGAACTTTTGAAATAATTATTGTGTTTGCTTTACAGTATAAATACAATGTAAATATGACCAGGATAACTTTTGAGTGGGATGAAAAAAAGAATCAAACAAACCAAAAAAGGCATGGTGTTTCTTTTGAAGAAGCTCAATCGGTTTTCTTTGATGATAATGCAGTACAATTTTGGGATGAAGAGCATTCAGAACAGGAAGACCGGTTCTTAATGCTGGGCATGAGTTACAATTTGCGTATTCTTCTTGTAGTACATTGTTATCGTGAAGATGAGTCAATTATTAGAATAATCTCAGCACGAAAAGCAACAAAACAAGAAAGGAAACAATATTATAAAGGAATATTATGAAGAAAGAATATGATCTTTCAAAAATGAAAAGGCGTAAAAATCCATTTGCTAAACAATTAAAAAAGCAAGTCACCATCCGTATGGGACTTGATATTATTGACTACTTCAAAAACATGGCAGAAGAAACAGGAATTCCTTATCAAAATCTTATCAACTTATATCTCCGAGATTGCGTAGCTTCACAACGTAAACTATCATTCCAATGGGTTTCAAAAAACTCGATGTGACAAATACACTTATGCAAGCCAGGGCAAAACAAAGTATAGCGAAATTCGACGAGGAAAAAAATCATATCAGCAAAGTAAAATACTTACCACTATAAGGTATAACGTTTACACCCAATTATTCTCAAGAATTAACATCATAAATGGATTTTTCTAACATGGATAGCCAATATCTTAAAGAAAACATACAAGTGTATTCCCTCAATATCGCGCTTTCTAAAAAACACTATCTTCTCAAACTAATTTTAGGGCTTTTACTCAACTGGTTTTTAACAAGCTGTAGTTCCTCCCCCACCGAGCCAGAAGATTCAACATTGGATTTAAACACCCCCTGGGTAGAAGCATCACCGGAAGATGCCGGTATCAATCCCGAAGGTCTCTCCAAAGCAATCGAAAAAGCTGAAGCAAATCCTCGTTTTCTGAGTCTTTTGGTCGTTCGTGATGGCAAACTGGTACAGGAATCATATTTTAACGGCAACCGCCGCGATATATTGAATGATGTGCGTTCCGTAACAAAGAGTGTTGTATCCACGCTCGTGGGCATTGCCCTGAAAGAAGGTTTTATCGGCAACCTCGATGAGACGGTGGGGGATTACCTGCCAGCCCATTTCGAAATTTCCAATGCTATGATAAATACAATCACCATTCGCGATCTGCTGACGATGACCGGCGGTTTTCAATGGGATGAGTGGACTAGTAATTCCTACTCTACCTGGATTACTTCCGGCGATCATGTTCAACATGTTTTAAACCTGTTGCTGGTAACTTCACCGGGAAACAGCTTTACTTATAATTCCGGGGCGGTTCACTTGCTGGGTGTTCTGTTGCAGGAGGCTGTTAAAATGCCGCTGCCGGATTTTGCCGATCAGTATTTGTTTAATAAGATCGGCATCCAATCTAAAGATTGGGAAGACCTCTCCGGCGGTTACGTTAATGGCGGCTCCGGCATCGATTTGATGCCACGGGATTTAGCGCGATTGGGGCAGCTTTATTTACAAAATGGCAAATCCGGAGACCAGCAAATTCTCCCGGAAGATTGGGTAGCACAGGCGACCTCTCCTAAATTTAGTTGGCGCTTTAATTATGGCGCGTTGCAAAATTATACCTATGGCTACCTTTGGTGGGTAGTGGAAGGACCGGAAACAGCCTATCTCGCCTGGGGATTTGGGGGGCAATTTATTTATGTTGTGCCATCGAAAGCGCTCGTTGTCGTTGCCACCACAAACTGGCGCGGCGTAAGCCAGGATGGCGGCCCACAGGCGTTAGAGCAAGCCGGGTTAGATATTATTATCAATGATGTAGTAACCGCAGTTCAGTGATGTGAATCCGAACTATCCACAGACTATCCTGTCAGATTTTAATGCTCGTAGAGGATTCATATTGATATTCTGAGTCCCTTTAATTTAATGGAAGTGAGCTTCAACCTAAAGTGACGATTATTTGATCGCACTTGTTTATGAACAAACAATCCGGTTAATCTTGTTAATCCGGTCAAAAAAATAGGGCGGAATAATAACATGAACCCTGAACAAACTCTGAAATTGATCCTGAGGCTTATTGGCACGTCATCGTTATTTGCCTTGATATTTGTCGCTGCCCCCTACTCCTGGATGAATACAATTCATTTGGAATTGGGATTGGGCATTCTTCCCAATGACCCGGTTGTGGGGTACCTGGCGAGATCGACATCGGCATTTTACGCCATATTGGGAGGGCTGCTTTGGGTGGTTTCTTTTGATCTGCCTCGCCATCGCCAGGTGTTAATTTACCTGGGGTATGCCTTAACTTTGTTTGGCCTAATCCTGCTAATAGTTGATTGGTGGGAAGGGTTGCCGTTTTTCTGGAAGATTTGGGAGGGGCCTTTTGTGATTGTATTCGGGCTGGCCGTGCTTTTTTTGAGCCGGGCAATCGAACCAGTGAAACGTGGAGAATAAAACCGCTAATTCAGGGAATTTTTGATTGTGAGCATATGTTATGAGTGATTCACAAACCCATCAAACAAACCTTCAAGTACTTTACGCCGAGAATAACAAATTTCACAGGCACATTCTCGATTGGCGACATCGTATTATACTTCGTTTCTTTCTGACAAATGGCGCACTTATTATTGGATTTGGTTGGATGTGGAATAAAAAAGCTGATTCACTTATTGAATCGCTTTTATTCATACCATTTTTAATTGGATCAATCCTATCTTTTTGTTTTTTCCTATTAGATCGCAGAAACTCGCGTCTTATGGCACTTTCATCAGAAGTGGGGCGAGAACTCGAAAAAGAGTTATTTCCCAAAGGCGGATATTTATCGCGTTTTGGCGAGTTCGGAATTGGAAAAGCCGGTAAAATGCCTCATTTAATTTCTTATACAATGGTATTGGGATTCGTTTATCTGACAACGTCTATTCTTTTTCTTGGCATTTCGATTATAGTATTTTTTAACCTTACAATTTAAGGGGCCATATCCCTCAAGTATCTACAACCACCTTTTCTTCCTAAAAAAAATCAACAACCCCCCGGCAATCCCAACTGTCAGCATCCAGAAAATGAGATACCCATAGCGGAACCCTAACTCCGGCATGTTGAAGGGGCTGATTGCAGTATCAAAATTCATCCCATAAATACCGGCAATAAAAGAAAGCGGGATAAAAATCGTAGCGATAATCGTCAGCACTTTCATTACTTCGTTCATGCGATTGCTGATACTGGTGAGATAAAGGTCTAAAATCCCGGAGGCCATCTCGCGGTACGTTTCCACAGTGTCGATCACCTGAATCGTATGATCGTAAAGATCGTTAACAAATCGGATGGTTTGTTTTTTGATGAGTTTGCTTTCTTCCCGCTGTAAATTGCTGATCACTTCCCGCAGCGGCCAGGTGGATTTTCTTAAAAACAGCAGTTCCCGCTTGAGGTGATGAATTTGTTTAACAATACCTTCATCGCTGGCATTTTCCAAAACTTTTTCATCCAAAGATTCTATTTCGTCACCCAACGTATCCAAAATCAAAAAGTAGTTATCGACAATGATATCCAAAATCGCATAGGCCAAATAGTCTGCACCGCTTCTACGGATTCTTCCGTTTTCGTTAGCGATCCGCTGTCGCAGCGGATCAAAAATATCCCCTTCTACTTCCTGGAAAGTAATCACAAAATTTTTGCCCAGGATTAAACTGATTTGCTCGGAATTAATAACATGCTGCTTTTCGTCATACTTCATCATCCGGGTAACAATGTAGATATAATTGTCAAAAAACTCAATTTTGGGGCGCTGGTTTGTGCTTAAAATATCCTCGATAACCAGGGGATGGATTTCATAATGCTCGTTGATTTTCTGTAAAATCTCAACCTCGTGCAATCCATCAATATTAATCCAGGATACCGAATCGCTGTCGTTATACGGAAATGTATCTTCGATACGATTTACAACATGTTTCTCCAGGTGCTGCCGGTTATAATCGATAACGCTGATTTTTACTTCTTCGACCTTTTTTTCGCCGGTGTAAATAAAGCTCCCCGGTGAAAGCCCAATTTTCGCAGAGTGTTTCCTAATTTCGTGATCCATCCGGAATTTTCCTATTTAGCTTGGATTGATTACTCTAACCTGCGCTAAAATTGTACAAAGGTTTGATGAAACGAACAACTTAAATGAAAAAATATCGAACTTAAATATTTTTTGGCGTACATTTCGGCTTGTTTTCATAAATTACCGTTATTTTAAACTCACTCCTCTCCTGGCAGGAGAGGCTTGAAACTTAGAGCGTGTTTGAAAAATCTAATTTTATGCCACCCACAAAGTGGTTCCTTTGGAATAAGTCACCAAAACACCAAGTTTCACGAAGTATTTTCAATATTTTTTTGTGATTCTTTGAGACTTTGTGCCTTAGTGGCGAATTTCCAAACAGCCTCTTAGAGATGAATAACGGCCTAAAGTAACAATAGTAACAACGGAGATAAACATTGATAAAAACCGGGTGGGGATCGCAACCAATGCCAGGAACGGAGCCGGTTTGTTTCACTTTTGGCCCGTTGCATTTATGGTGCAAAAGCACTCCTGATGAAATTTGGATCGCGCATGAGCATATTGAAACGGACTCATTAGCGGAAACCGGCGATGGAAACATCGATCCACCGGAAGATGCAAATTGGTGGCGATGGTCTTTAAAACAAACCGTAAAAAAAGCCGAAACCGAAATTCAAATCGTGCCGGTATTTCCCAATCTGCCGGTGGTGGTAAAACCGGAATACCCCTTTCGGATAACGAAAGATGTTAGCACCCGGATTTACGTTCGGGTTCCGTTGTGGGTGCAAATAAAGTTAGGCGAGACGATGATCGTTGAAATCCCAACGGTTGTTTTGTCGAAGACCTGGTTTGGAACCTTTCGAGAAGGGGAGCTTAGTTATTGGATTTCCTCTGCCGCCAGAAAACAAATTGAGCCGGATATTTCACGCCCCTACCTGGCCATTTGCCCCATTCAAATTGTAAACCGCTCCGATGAAGAATTATTGGTTGACAAAATTTGCCACCGGGTAGAGCAGCTTTCATTATATCTCTTTGAAGGCCAGCTTTGGGCGAATGAAACGCGAGTTAAATTCCGCGGGAAAAATGATGTGAGCGAAATTGAATTTAAGCGCAAAGCACCACCGGATGTTCCAAAAGCGAAATTTCTTACCGCTTCTCGAAAGGACGGCCATAAAGGTCTCACGGCAAAAACCTTCGACAGTATCAAAGAAATAACTAAATTTAGATTTTTTTAAGGAGGTAAATGTGGAAAGTATTCTGGGTTTTAATATCAGCGAATTTCTATCGCCGGAGCGTCTAACATTTTTAATTCGGGCTGCTTTGTTAATCGTTTTGGGAATCCCGACTTTATATTTCATCAGCAAATGGTGTCGATTGTATTTAACGAAACATTTATCCGCGCAGCAAGGCATGATTGCCGGGAAAGTGATTCTGTATGCCGGTCTCATCATTATCTTTGTGATGGTGTTGCGGGAGTTTGGATTTGAGCTTGGCCCGTTATTAGGAGCGGCGGGAATCGTGGGAATCGCGGTTGGTTTTGCCTCGCAAACCAGTGTATCAAACATCATCAGCGGCATCTTTCTCATTACCGAGCAGCCCTTTGTAGTCGGCGATGTCATCTCCACCGGCAGTATTACCGGAGAAGTGCTGTCCATTGACTTTTTATCGATTAAGCTGCGCACGTTTGATAATAAATTTGTGCGCATCCCCAACGAATCCATCCTGAAAAGCGAAGTCACAACGCTAACGCGCTTCCCCATTCGCCGGGCGGATATTATGGTATCGGTGGCGTATAAAGAAGATATCGCAAAAGTGAAAGAGATATTATTGGATATTGCCAACGAGGAACCACTGTGCCTGCAAGAACCGGAGCCATTAATTATATTTAGCGGATTTGGCGCTTCTTCTATTGATTTGCAATTTTCCGTTTGGGCTGCCCGGGAAGATTGGCTAAAAATGAAAAATCAAATTTATGAGAAAATCAAATCGCGGTTCGATAGTGAGGGAATTGAAATTCCATTTCCGCATGTATCGCTGTATGCCGGGTCTGCCACGTCGCCTTTACCGGTAGAAATAGCCGGCAACAAGCAGGCACTTTAAAAAAATGTATCGACCCCGAATGAGTCGCATGCGCGTTACCTTAGCCGTTCTGCTCAAAACCACTATAGAATCTTATTTGTGTTTCCGGGAGGTCAATTTATGGTATTCAGTATCGTTAAAAAAGGTCTTTATTTCGATTCCGTTACATTGATGAACATTGGGCGAAATATCACAGAGATGGCTGGCGTAGTTGATGCAGCGGTGGTAATGGGAACGAAAGAAAATAAAGAGATATTGGCAGCATCCGGCTTGCTAACAAAGGAATTTACTGCCGCCACCGGCAGTGATTTGTTAATTGCCATCAAAACCACGAATGCCAAAACGGTGGAAGAAATTTTACAAGCGGTAGAAGCACAGCTCGAAAATGTTCGCCACAAAACCGATTCCGTTGAGGATTTTCAACCGGGCAGTATTGAAGGCGGATTAAATCTAGTTCCCGACAGTAATTTGGCGCTAATTTCCGTTGCCGGGCGTTATGCCACAGCGGAAGCCCGAAAGGCGCTGGAAAATAAACTACACGTGATGCTGTTTTCCGATAACGTTTCCTTAGAAGATGAAATCGCTTTAAAAAAACTCGCCCGCCAAAAAAATTTATTGATGATGGGCCCGGATTGCGGCACGGCGATTATAAACGGCGTCCCGTTAGGATTTGCGAATGCGGTGAATCGCGGAAATATTGGCATTGTTGCCGCAGCGGGAACGGGGCTGCAGGAGGTCAGTGCGATTATTTCCAATAACGGTGCGGGCATTTCGCAAGCGATTGGCACCGGTGGACGGGATATAAAAAGAGCGGTTGGCGGCATTATGTTTATCGAAGCATTAAAAGCGCTGGCGGAAGATGACGCAACGAAGATCATTTTATTAGTCAGCAAGCCGCCGGATGAAACAGTGTTAAAATCAATTTCAGAAATCATTAAAACAATTGAAAAGCCGGTTGTTACAGCATTTCTCGGTGCGAATAACCTTCGGAAGGTTTTAAACCTTCCGAAGGTTTGGCAGGGGGCTACGCTTGAAGAAGCAGCGCTGCTGGCCGCTACCCTCGCAAAGGGAAGTGATCCCGAAACCGTTTCCGAACAACTACAAAAGCGAGACGAACGCCTTACATTGCTGGCGGAAAAAGCAAAAAAATCGCTTAAAAAAACTCAAAAATA
>CAXHHS010000269.1:0-8319 GCA_964015645.1 uncultured bacterium | reverse complement strand
CGTATTGTGATTTGGACCTCTTTACGCCCGGTTGAGCGAGACGCTCTCCAGGAAAAACTGGATGAATTTAGCACACACTATCCGGAATATATATTTCAACAATTGTATTACCAACCGGAGGAGTTGCGACCCAATTATATGGTTTCAGCGCTGGCCGGAAAAGGCCCGGCAATTATTCATACTGCCAGTGATAACATTGGCCCGCTTTCGGAGTTGAAAGTCATCAAACCACTGGAAAGCTATTTTGAGCAGGCATTTTTAGATAGTTTCCTGACCGACCCGATTGGCGCAAATACCTATTTGAACGGGCACTTATACCAAATCGCTGACCGGGTGGGAAATCACCTGACACTGGTTTACAATAAGAAATTTGTCTCGAAGCCGCCGGAAACAATATCGGAATTAATCGAAATGGGAAAGGAGATCATCAAAGATGAAGACGGCGACGGTTCGCCCGACCGTTATGCCCTGGCCTGGAATTTTATCGAACCCTATTTTGTAGTGCCATTTGTCGGTCTGTATGGCGGCTGGATTTTAGACGAAAATAACCAGCCAACACTGAATACCGAGCCGGTTGTGAATGCCGCCCAACTCATTTACGACATGGCAAATCGCTATAAAATTATCCCCAAAGAATGTGATTACGAAACCGCCAATGCTCTATTCCTGGATGAAAAATCCGCTATGATTATTAACGGCCCCTGGTCCTGGGGCACTTACATTAAACGTGGAATGGATTTTGGGTTAGCGCGAATTCCCCGCCTGGAAGGTACTGATCAATGGGCAACACCAATCGTATCGCCGTTGGGATATATGCTGAATGTGAATCTGGAGGGAAAAGCGCTGGATATTTCCCTGGAATTAATCCGCTTTTTAACTGCGCCGGAAGTTCAATTGGATTTTTCCGCACAATTCAATCTCATTCCTTCCCGAACGGATTTAATGAATCACCCGAAATTGATGCAAGATTCACTGTATATTGCCGCGCTCGATCAAATGATGGTCGGGAAACCGATGCCGGTGATTACCGAATTACGCTGGATTTGGGACGCAATGCGCCCCGGCTACCAGGGAATTTTTACCGGCCGCTACACGCCCAAACAGGCCGCAGTTGAAATGCAAAACCTGGCAGAAAAACTAATCCGGGAAAACCGGTAGTAAAATAGTAAGCTGTTTGAGAGGTCGAATAACATCTATGAAGAGTAAAAAAATAATTCCCCGCCTTATTCAAGGAGGGGACAGCATCATGAAGCGTTCAGCGAATGATGCAGGGGTGGTTGAGAGCGTGGGCCTGCGCAACAACCACCCCTGATTTTCTCACTGTACGTTTCTAAAATCTGTCCCCTCCTTGGAGAAGGAGGGGAATTTAATGTTAAAAATCTATTACAGGAAATCATTATGGCAGCAGGGGCTTCTACATTTGCAAATAGGACGCGTTTAGCCTATTTATTTTTAATGCCGGCGTTGCTGGTGATGGGATTGGTCATTTTTTATCCCTTTATCTATAACCTGGTGGTTTCGTTTTCCAATATGAATCTCACCCATTTTCATGATTGGGAAATAAAAGGATTTTCTAATTATTTGCTAGTTTTATCGGAAAGCAATTTTTGGTATTACCTGTTTAAAACCGTTTTGTGGACTGTTTCGAACCTGGTTTTTCACGTGGGAATCGGCGTCTTTCTGGCGCTGATTTTGAATAAAGATATTCGCGGGAAAACGATTTACCGAACGCTGCTGATTTTACCCTGGGCAGTGCCGCAATATATTACCGCCTTAACCTGGCGCGGTATGTTTAATTCCGAATATGGTGCAGTTAACCTGCTTTTGAATCAAATACTCGGGTTTCAAATTCCCTGGTTGTCGACCGAGTGGGGCGCGTTCGCGGCATGTTTAGTCACCAACATCTGGTTGGGATTTCCATTTATGATGATCATTGCCCTGGGCGGCCTGCAAAGCATTCCTGATGCACTATACGAAGCCGCCGACATCGATGGCGCAACGCCCTGGCAAAAATTCCGCAACGTAACCATGCCTATGTTAAAACCGGTGATGGTTCCGGCGATTACCTTAGGCGTTATCTGGACATTCAATAATTTTAATGTTGTGTGGCTGGTCAGTAACGGCGGCGAACCATCGGAAACCACTCACATCCTGGTGAGCTGGGTTTACCGGGCAGCATTTTATTATTACCGGATGGGATACGCTGCGGCCTTCTCGCTAATCATTTTCCTCATCCTGTTTATTTTCGGCTGGCGCTTTATCAAACGTACCAGCGCAACGGAAAATGTCTATCAATAACCGCATGTAACGCAAGTTTCCAACTTGCGAAAAAAACACGCAAGTTAAAAACTTGCGTTACACTGGAGTAAAAAATGAAAAACCCAAGATCGCTATCTCTCAAAGGAAAAATCGGCGCATACACCGTTTTAACAATTTTCACCCTATTTGCCATTTACCCGGTATTAAGGGTAATTACCATCTCCCTCCGCCCCGGGGAACGGTTGTTGACAAAATCGCTCGCCATCATCCCGGAGGGCGCAACCTTTAATTCCTACTACCGCCTGTTATTCGATGAACCATTTTTACAATGGATGGCTAACAGTTTATTCATCTCGATTGTCGTTACCATCATTGGTGTGGGACTGGCGACAACTGCCGGATATGCCTTCTCTCGCTTTCGCTTTCCCGGGCGTTCCGGCGCTATGATCGGCATTATTACCACGCAAATGTTCCCGGTCAGTATGCTGCTGCTGCCGCTATTTATCTTATTGATAAAATTACAGTTATACGATTCTTTCCTGGGGTTGATCATTGCCTATTCCGCAACGGCGCTCCCGTTTACCATCTGGCAAATGAAAGGCTATTACGACACCATTCCCTACAGCCTGGAGGAAGCCGCAATGATCGACGGCGCTTCGCCGGTATACACATTTTACAAAATCATTTTGCCATTAGCGCTGCCGGCGCTGGCAATTACAGCCTTATTTTCTTTTATGACCGCGTATTCGGAATATCTTGTGGCGGTTGTTTTAATTCAAAACCCGGAAAATTTTACCCTGCCCATCGGCTTAAAGAGTTTTCAATCGACAATGGAGGCAACCTGGGGGCTTTATTCCGCCGGGGCGATTGTGGTTAGCCTTCCGGTTGTGTTGCTCTTCGTATTTCTCAGTCGCTTCCTGATTTCGGGATTGACGTTGGGGAGTGTGAAAGGGTAACGGCTGGAATGTTGGAATATTGGATTGTTGGCGTATTGGAATAATGGAGACTTATATGAATTTTAACCCTTGTAAGTTTTATAAAAAAGAAGAGAAAAAAAATTCCCCGCCTTACAAAGGAGGGGACAGGTTTTCGACGCGTTTAGCGAGAAAATCAGGGGTGGTTGAGGAGAGCAAGCTCGCACAACCACCCCTGCGTCGTTCGTTGTACGCTTTACGACGCTGTCCCCTCCTTTGTAAGGAGGGGAATTTAAGTAGAATTCTAACTGCCTTCGTTATCCTACTAATCGCATACTCAATCGCAGCCGCGCAAACGCGACCGGTTTCCCAGGAAGAACGCCTGCAAGGTTATTTTGAATCAGCAGATTCGACTTTCTTTGTATTCGATGCCGCAATCTATAATGTCGATGTCGAATCCATAAACCGGGTTGTGGTCACAGGATTGTTTCGGAATTGGGACCAGGATATGGAAAACGCTGATTGGCATCTTGAAGCGACAGAAAATGCTCCCAATGTTTGGCTGCTGGCGGTTCCCAATTTTGAATACCGCGCTATTCCGCCCGGAACGCCATTTAAATTTCGAATCAATGATGGGCGCTGGCTCGATCCACCGGCGGATGCCGCTAACAGCGAGGGCGGAAACCTTGTTTTTTTATATGGCGCTAAAACACCGCGCCTGAGAGCCGAATTGCGTGGCCCACGGGCAATTTGGGCCGTGGTTACGGGCGATGATGTGGAACGCCCGTTGAATTCAGACGCCTATCGCTTAACGGATGCAAAGGGCCGGGAAATTCCCATTCAAACCGTGCTGCCCAACACCGCTAGTGAAACGCTGGTAGTGCCGGAAGAATCGCTGGATATTCGACGAGTTTATTATCTCGAAATCCCCTCGCTTAAACTTCGCTCTCTTTGCTCATTCGATGGTTGGTTTCGTACGTTGTATTCTACCAAAGAACTTGGCGCTAATGTCTCGGAAGACGGCGCTCAAACCGTTTTTCGAATATTTTCTCCCCGTGCCGATCTCGTGAAATTATATCTCTATAAAAACCCCGAAGATTCCCCGGAATCCGCCTACAAAGTGATTGATATGAAACGCGATAGCGACGGCGTTTGGGAGAGCGTTCAGGAAGGCGATTTGCATGGGGTATATTACGATTTTACCGTTCATGGCCCTAACGATCCCGGTAATCATTTTTATGAAACCCATCCGGTTCATGCCAGCGATCCCTATGCCCGCGTTAATGTCGATGCTTTTGGCAAAAGCCGCGTGTGGCGAAAAACCATTCCGGCCACGCCGCTTAAAAATGGCCGCCCGGCAATGAAAGACGTTATCGCCTACGAAGTTCACGTTCAGGATTTTACGGATTTGTTGCCGGTATCGGATGATCTGAAAGGCACCATTCCCGCAATGGTTGTTCCCGGTTTGCCAAACAGCAAGGGGGAACCGGTGGGATTCGATCATCTCGTCAATCTCGGTATTAATACTGTCCATTTAATGCCAATCCAGGAATATTTGCACTACCCGGATGCGGAATGGCAGGCGGCCTTCAAGAATGATCTCTACATGATTGAACAGGGCATCAATTTGGAAAATTACCAGTGGGGATATCGCACAACGCACCCATTCGCGGTAGAAACTCGCTTTCGCAAACGCGGTACGGAGTATGGCGCACAGCGCGACCAGTTTCGCGATTTGGTGCAAGCGTTTCACGATAAAGGTATTGCGGTGATTGTGGATTATGTGTTCAATCATACCGGCGAAAACATGGATGGACGCGAGTATTTACTGAATCTCAATGTTTTCGATAAGCAATACTACTATCGCACCAACCGGGAATTAGAACACATCGGCGCTTATGGCAACGAAACCAAATCGGAAAATCGCCCGATGATGCAGCGCTGGTTCATCGATCAGTGCAAACATTTTATCGAGGAGTTTGGGATTGATGGATTTCGCATCGATCTCGCCGGACAAACCGATCAGCAAACGCTGCTGGCATTACGGGCAGCCCTGGGCGATGATATTATCATTTACGGAGAACCCTGGATCGGCTCCAACGACTCCGATTACGAAGCCAACCCCGATTGGGATTGGTATAAAATCGATTCGCCGATTACCTTCTTCCAGGATGACGCCCGAAACGCTTTTAAAGGCCCGCCTTCAAACCCGGAGAATAAAAAAACCGATCGCGGCTACGCCGGCGGAAATGCGGCCGAACGGGAAAATGTAATGAAGGCATTGCTGAATAGTTTCCCGGAAGAAATCTATCCCAATCGCGGCATCAATTATCTCGACATCCACGATAATTGGGCGCTGGCAGACCGCTTTGCCGTAAAGGATTGGGACGGGCGTTACGGGGTGGAAGAAGACCGCTATAAAATTGCCGCCGGGTTGTTGTTTACCTCGCTCGGCCCCATTGTGCTTCACGGCGGGAGCGAATTTATGCGTAGCAAAGCCTCAGCACCGCTGGAAGAATTGGTGAAAGAAATCGCCTCCGGGCCGCTCTACTTTCATGGCAAACGCGATACGTATAATTTGCGTAAAGCCAACCAATTCGTTTGGGAAAATATCGGAAAAACAAAAGCGGATGAGGGCAGCTATTGCGATTATCAAAATATGTTAGCGTATTGGAAGGGCCTCATCGCCTTTCGCCTGAGCGATGCCGGGAAAGTATTTCGAATCGCTGATGCACCACCTACCGAATACTATCGCTGGATTCTCCCGGAAAATGAATACCTGCTTGGTTATATCGTCGCTGAAAAAGTGCTCGTACTGATCAACACCGATGAAAAACCGCAACGGTTTGAGCAGGTAAATCTACCGCGGGGACGCTGGCAACTGATTGCAAATGATAAAACCGTGGATCACATCAATGGCGTTTCCGCGAGTGGCGGGGAGCATTCGGATGTTTTTCTTGATGGCGGAACCGCTTACAATCCTTCCCTTCCGGCGGCAAGTTTAAAAATTTGGTTGCGGAAATGAGAGGGTGATAGGTTACATCGATAATTTGTGTAAATTTTGCGGCGATAGTTGCGCGAGATTACCACATCGCTTTGCTCCTCACAATGACAGTCATTGCGAGGAACGGAGTGATGAAGCAATCCCCAATTTGCACAGAATATTATAATCTTAAAAAATCATTATAAATTTAGGGGAAGGAATATGTTAGATAAAATCACACGGAAGATGGCGGATTTGGGGTTTACACAATACGAAGCAAAAGCATATATCTGCCTATTGCAAAATTTTCCGGCAACGCGCTACGAGATTAGCAAAAAAAGCGGCGTGCCGCGTTCGGGAATTTACGATGTCATTCAACGATTGGAAAATTTTGGCGCAGTCAATGCAATTTCATCCAAGCCGGAAAAATATGTGCCCCTGCCGCCAGATAAATTTGTGGAGTTGTTGGAAAACCGCTACAAAAGTAAAATCGAAGATTTTTACGATAGCGTATCCAACCTGGAAGTGGAAATCGAGTCGGAAAATCTCTGGAATATTACCGGGTATCACAACATGATCATTAAAGCGAAGGAAATGATCAATAACGCAACAGAACAAATTTACATTTCAACCTGGAACCGGGAAATACAAGCCTTAAAAAATGAATTAAAGGCTGCGCACGATCGCGGTGTAAAAATTGTGATTTTTTCGTTTACGCAAACTGTAGATTTTGGCTATGTGTATAGTTATCGACTTAAAGAAGAAAAGCTCGCAAAAGCCTGGTATCACAAAATTATCCTGGTGTGTGATATGGAAGAATTGCTAATGGGAGAAGCGCAAAAAGATTTCCCGCGGAAAGTTGCCTGGTCACGCAATAAAGCAATTGTTATGATTGCGCTGAATCATATCATCCTGGATATTACACTATTCGGCTTAAGAATGGGTGTCGATATTGGTGATGCGGTTATTGAGCAAAATCCCGGCGAACTGGAATTAATCGGTAAATTGCTGAAAGAAAAATACCCCGAAAATCCATTGCTGAATAAAGATATTTCCAATAAGGATGCGCAAGAATATATCGCGGAAACATCTAAGCTAAATAATAGTTTTAAATGAGGTTAAATTTTAGACATCCTACAGACTATGAGTCTGATCTGATCGTTACAGAGATTAACGATAGCGGTTTCCGTAACGTTTTTTCTATCGCGGAGATAATCTCCGCAAAATACACGGCCGTTACGGAGACCGCTATCGCTTAACTCCGTAACGATCACATTTTTAATTTGCCATGTAAAATACCAGGAGGTTCAATTGAAATACGTATTAATGCTAATATTTTTTGTAGTTATTCTAAACATCACTCCATCAACCGCCCAGGTGGTTGTAACCATTCCGGAATTCGCGACAGAAAATGATTCTATCACCATCGTTTTTGATGCCACAAAAGGCGACCAGGGATTGATGGGGTTTATCGGAACGGTGTATACCCACACCGGCGTTATTACCAATCGCAGCACTTCTCCCAGTGATTGGAAACATGTGATTGGGAATTGGGGAGACAACGCTGTTCAGCCGCGCCTGACGAATATCGGCGCCGATTTATATGAACTGGCGATCGGCCTTCCCCGCGAATTTTATAATCTTACCGATCCAACCGAGCACATTGAGCAACTGGCTTTTGTTTTTCGCAATTCGGATGCTTCGCGAACCGGCAGAGATGAGGGTGGCGCAGATATTTTTGCTGATTTGTTTCAATCCGGGTTATCCGTTGTTGTCGTAGAGCCGGAGCTTTCGTTTCAATTTCAAGATCAACGGCGGTCGCCGGTATTTGCCGGAATTGATGATACGGTTCGGTTCGTTATCAAAACCGTAGCGATCGGCACTGAAACCGGGTCTATTTCAATTTCCATCGGCGGCAATACCGTGGCGGAAACTACGGAGGATTCTTTGATATACGATTTCATCGCCGCCGAAACCGGGGAAGGATTTACCGCTGTTAACATTACGGCAACCGATACATTCGGCCTCGGTACAGCATCAATCGCTTTTGTACTGGTTCATCCCGATCCGCTGGAGCAGGAGCCGCCGGCAGGGATAAAACCGGGCATCAACTACCACAGCAGCACTTCCGCAACCCTGGCATTGTTTGCGCCTTTTAAAGAA
>CAXHHS010000268.1:0-8328 GCA_964015645.1 uncultured bacterium | reverse complement strand
CAAAGCTGCTGCGGGTGCTGCAAAATAAAGAAATTGATCGCGTAGGTGGAAATGAGCGGATTATTGTCGATGTGCGAATTATTGCCGCCACCCATCAAAACCTTGAAACGATGGTAGAAGATGGCAGCTTCCGCAACGATCTTTATTACCGCTTAAATGTCTTTCCCCTCAGCTTGCCGCCACTGCGGGAACGGAAGGAAGATATTCCGGCGCTGGTGCATCATTTTGTAGATCTATCTGCGGCAAAAGGCATCGATAATCGGGCACTGGCATATTTGATGGATTATGATTGGCCGGGCAATGTGAGAGAATTACAAAATGCCATCGAGCGCGCCGCGATTATTTGCCGCGATATTGTCACTTTGGAAGATTTGCCAGCCATCATTCGTAAAATAAAACCACCCTCCGATGGATTCGAAATTCCCGATGAAGGCATAAAACTCGATGAATTTGAAAAGGAATTGATCGTTCAGGCCATCCACAAAGCGGAAGGCAATAAAACGCGTGCCGCAGAATTGTTAGGCATTACTCGCCGCCGGTTGTATTCAATGATGGAACGGTTTGGAATTGAGGTCTGATATGGAATAGGTTTTATTTTATCAAATTCTCTAACGCTTGCAACGCCTCATTTATTCCTGCTTCGTAATTACTTGCCGAAGCAGCTTTTAACGCCTCTATAAAAAGTCTCTTTGCGCCTTCATAATTCCCTTGTCTCTGGTAAATATCCCCTAATTTTATTCGAGGGTAAAATTGATATCTTACAAAGCCAATCTCTTCCGCCAACTCTATTGACTTAAGATACATTTCGATTGCTTTACCATCCTGTCCCAATTTATAAGTAACGTCGCCGATTGACGAATAGGAGGCCGGCAAAAAGAGTTTAAATCCTATCTCTTTCCTTAATTCGAGAGAGGTTTGAAATAACCGCATTGCTTCGGTATAATTTGCGGTTTGTCGAAGATGTATTTGTGCCAGGTGACGAGTGTTGTATGCTGACACATATTTGTTATCACACTGTATCGCAAATTCAATTTCGTTTTCATAATCCGGGATAAGCTGCAATACTTTTTCTGTTTCACCGGCAGCTTGCAAGCCAAGGTGGCGTCTTGAAATTTGGCTCCCTCTTATTTGGGCGACTTTTTTAATATTTCCGGCTTCTTGATAAAGCGCTAACGCCTGGTGGTTATAGTGTGATGCCGAATCTTTTTTTCCGGTAGATTGATAGGCGGATGATAGAAGCGTAAAGTAATCACCTAATATATTCTTATCTTTTACATTCCGGGCGATGGGGGATAGCTCTTGTAAAATAGCTAATGTCTTATCCTGATTGGTATTTTGGCGGTATAAAATACGTTTGAAACCTTGTATTCTCAAAAGTTGAAGTGTGAGACGAAGTTCGTGTTTTCCTTCAAAAAAGGTAAATTCCCTAAAATGAGAAACATTAATATATCTTTCCGCTTCTTCAAAATTGGCATTAAACAAGGCTTGTTCGGATAGTGAAATGCTAACATCGATTAGTGAATCGAAATTTTCCGTATGTTGGCTTTGGGCAAAAATTAGGCCTGGCAGATAGAATAGAAATATTATCCAAACGAGCGTTCTTCTCATCGCAAATTCCTATATTACCGAAGCGGCTAAAATTACTGAGGGTATAACCGTGTTCCATAAGCCGCTCTGCTGGCGATTTCCGATCCACGTGGCGCAACACCCTCAAAAATCGCTTCTCGTAATTTAAATTCAGCTTCAGCTAAGGTTACAAAGGCGCCGATGGTGACTGTAAAATCATTAGGCCCGGTTTCATATATCTCGGTATAAAATCCTTTTTCAAAAATGTCTTCTGCAAATTCAGTCGCGTCGTTATAATTGCCGGTGTTGTAAACCGGAATGCAATAATCACCCAATTGAAATGCTTCATTACCCTGGTCAGGCGGCGTTTTAGAATATATTACACCCAAAAAACCGCTGTTTTGCCCCACATATGGATTTGCGTTAGGCGCAAAAAGTGAGTCGGGGATTGAATTAAGGATTGAATCCGCTTCCTCCTGGGTTGTATAACCGCCCAATGCAACCATATAGTCGTTGTCAACGGTTCGGTAAACTTCGCAAGGGTAGCCCTTTTCGGCAAAAAACTCTGCTTCTCGAACGGTTGTGTTTGGATTGCTATGCTTAAATATAAAAATGGAGAACGGTTTGGCTTCCGATTCCGGAACCTTTTCTTCACCAGGCGGTGGGGGAGGGCATTCAACCCCAATCGTTAAAAACGCAGCTAATAAAATCAAAAGCAGCAGTTTTACATGCGTTATGTTTTTTTTAAGCCACTTTGATAGCATTATTCCCTCCTTAATATTCAATCAACAATATTCAATTTTCAATGAACCTCTCACCAGGGTAATTTCCCCAAATCCACATTTCCGCCACTAAAAATGATGCCAATTCGTTTTCTTTGTACGTCTAGATTCCCTTGCAGTAAAGCGCCCAAAGGCACCGCAGCTGAAGGTTCAATAATCACTTTCATCCGTTCCCATACCAGGCGCATCGCTTCAACAATTTTTTCTTCACTAACTGTAGTAATATCTGACACATGCGCTTGAATGATGGCAAATGTTTTATCACCCAGGGAAGTTAACAAGCCATCAGCGATGGTCTGCGGATTGGTAGAAGGAATTATTTCTCCTTTCCGGAGAGAACGGAAAGCATCGTCTGCGCCGGCAGGTTCTGCTGCTATAACATTTGTTTGGGGAGAGAGTGACGAAACCGTTAATGCCGTTCCACTTAACAAACCACCGCCGCCTACCGGCGTCATTACGATGTCCAATTCACCAGTATCTGATAACAATTCCAGCGCTGCGGTGGCCTGCCCGGTTATCACTCGATAATCATTATAAGGATGCACAAATGTCGCGCCGGTTTTATCAACAACTTCTGATAGAGTTGTTTCTCGTGCTTCCAATGTCGGTTTACAAAATGCGATTTCCGCACCATAACCTGCGACCGCTGCTTTTTTTACTGCCGGTGCGGTTTCCGGCATTACGATGTAAGCGGGAATTCCTCGCAGCCGGGCGGCCAATGCCAATGCCTGGGCGTGGTTTCCTGAAGAATGCGTTGCCACGCCGCGCTTTGCTTCTTTCTCAGAAAGCGACATCACCGTATTGCACGCCCCGCGAAATTTGAAAGCACCCACCTTTTGCATATTCTCGCATTTGAAAAAAAGCTCGGCTTCCAGCATCCGGTTGATTGTTTGGTTGGTTAACACCGGTGTGCGATGCGCAAAGGGTTTTATACGCTCTGCTGCTTTGCGAATATCATCGATGGTTGGAAAATTTGTCATGGAATAATTTAGGAGTATTGAGTTTCTATTTCAAGATTGAAATTTTCATTAACTTTTCGAAAAGAAATCGATTAGTTTAGGCTGAACAAATTCAATATCAATCTCAGTTAATTCCCCAATTTTTTTTATAATGATAGATTTGTCAATTGTCGCAAACCGCATTCTTATCAATGATGGTTTTGGCAAACCAGCTTTTTGCCATGCTCGGATTTTGTAATCACCCATCCTGGGTTTACTACTTAAGTTGCTGGTAATGAAAGCAATAACGACTTCCCAGCTTTTATTATATTGATTGGGAGATATTACTAAAGCGGGCCTTTTTTTATTGGTAGATAAATCCGTAAATGGAAATGGGACCAAAATAATGTCCCATTTATAGATCATTGTAGACTTCGTCTTCTTCATTATCCCATTCCATAAATGTGCCTTCCGAGAGCTTCATTACCTCAGTCAAATTTTCTTTTTCCAGGAGGTTTGTAAGTTTTTTTTGATTTTTCTCAATATATTCTTCGATTAATTCTTCCATCAAACCGCTGATACTTTTACCTTCAATGGAGGCAATGATTTTAAGCAGTTTTCGCCGGCGTTCATCAATTCGTACGCTCATTACAGCCATTCTTACTCTCCTGTATGTAGTATATCCTACAAGTAAACTTAGGCTGGCTCAATTGAAATTGCAAGATAAAAATAAACCTGGTTTTAAAGATTCTCTTTCCCAATAATTGCGCCAATTCACGTTTGGCCTAACAGAATTTCGTAACATGCCCCACTTAGGGAGTGCGGGGTCTTTGTGATCAAGTCAATTTTATCTCATAAAAAATGGATGTTTAGCTGTAGCAGCAGTAGCCTTTTTACTGCCACTGACGCTTGTCTAAACAGATGATAAAACTTGAATTACAAAGTAAGATTTTCCCCGGAAATTGATCCTTTGAAATAAAGCTTCTCTCAAAAATTTAACGAACATTTGTAAGCATTTAAGGGAGTACATGCTATGACGAGTTCCAAAAAGGAATATTGGAAGGTTATTATTTTTGCTGTTTTATCAGCATTCTTTTTAACGACTTTTATGTTTGGACAGGAGCGAGCGGCAAAACAAAGACGCTATTTTCAAGGTGCGAAAATAGAGTTGAGTGAGGATGATAAGTCGCCGGTGTATGTTCGGTTCAAACCGTTTAAACAACCAACCGTTTTTACATTTTTTCAAGAGTATCGAAAATCGTTTCCGCTTAGCGGGGATGATGAAATGCGCCCGGTTCGCCAGCATCGCGATGCGTTGGGAGAAACCCATCATCGTTACCAGCAATTTTATAAAGGTATCGAGGTTATTGGGGCACAGTATATTCTTCACGAGAAGAATGACGTGGTGCAATCGGCCAATGGACATATCATTCATGGGCTACAACTTAATGTAAATTCTACACTTACGGAAAACACTGCTTTAAATGCCGCATTAGATCACATTGATGCCGAAACGTATATGTGGGAACATGCCTCGAACGAAGAATTTTTGAAAAAAGAGCAGCAAAACCCTAACGCAACTTTCTACCCGAGCGGAATGCTTAAACTAACTGCCGGTAGAAAAGAACTACGCAGCGAAAATATGCGGTTAGTCTACCGGTTCGATATTTATGCTGCCAATCCGTTTGGGCGTTTTTGGGTGGATGTGGATGCTCACAGCGGCGAGATTGTAAATAGCATCAGCCGAATTCATCACGCCGATGCTCCTGCCAGCGGTGCTTCTCACTATAACGGTGTGGTAAATTTTACTGCCGACAAATTTAACGACGGCCAGCAAACTCAATACCGCCTTCGGGAAACGGCCCGTGGCGGCATTCAAACTTACAATATGCAAAATAGTACTGATTTTTTAACATCGGTCGATTTCGAGAATGCTGATTCCAGCTTTTCCGATCCCTCCGCCCGGAGTGGGGTTAGCGTTCATTGGGCGGCAGAGGGTGCTTATGACTATTTTTCAACCGAACACAATCGGGATGGTTTTGATGACGCCAATAGCGACATCCTCAACTATGTGAATTACGGCCAGGGATTTACCAATGCCTTTTGGGATGGCACACGATTCGCCTTCGGCGGCGGCGATGGATTTACAACCGGGCCGATGGTGGCTATCGATGTTGTGGCGCATGAATTTACCCATGCCATTACGCAACATTCCGCTAATTTAATGTTGGCTAACGAATCCGGCGCTTTGAACGAGTCTTTTAGTGATATTTTCGGAACCGCGGCAGAGTTTTTTGTAGAAGGCGTCGGCGGCGATTGGCTGAAAGGGGAAGATGTCGTCATCACCGATCCCTTTTTTACCGGCAATTTTGCCGACCCCAATCAAAATGGATTACCGGATACTTACGTGGGAAATTATTGGGGCGCTTTTGCAGATATTCCCGGCCCGGAAAATGATTATGGCAATGTTCACACCAATAGTTGGGTGCACAACTACTGGTTTTACCTGCTTTCCGAAGGCGGCAGTGGTGTAAACGATCACGGCACATCCTACAATGTCAACGGTATTGGTATTGAAAGTGCCGCACAAATTGCTTACCGTAACCTGACGGTTTATCTCACCCCTACTTCCGGGTTTAATGATGCCCGCATCGGCTCTATCGAAGCCGCGAAAGATCTGTTTGGAAACAACTCCGATGAACGAGACGCGGTTGAAGACGCCTGGACTGCCATCGGCGTGGTCGAACCGCCACCCACCGCCCAAATCCTGGTATGGGATGGCAAATTAGGCGGCCAGGATTATAGCGGAACATTCATTGCCAATTATTTGGAGAATGCCGGGTTTACCGTCGAGCACACGGAAGATTTCCCCAATTCGCTAAACAGTTTCGATGCGGTTTTTCTCTCTTTTGGAAACAATGGCGACAATAATAATACTGTTTTTAATGATGGCATGGCCTCCGATGTCGGAGATTATCTGGAATCCGGCGGCAGCTTATACCTGGAAGGCGGCGATGCCCTGGGGTTCGATCAGTTCGGTAATAATAATTTACTCGATCTATTCGGTATCGAAAGCGCCATTGATGGCGGCACCAATCCCATCAATAATTTAGAGGGCGATAACGATGCGCTTACCGCCAGTATGAATTTCACCTCTTCCAGTCAGGAGCAAAACGATTTTATTGACGAATATACTCTAGGAGACGGCATCAAAGCATTTACCGAGCCACAAGCCGGGACAGTTGCCGTTCAGCATGTGGGGGCGAATGGGCAAAAAACCTTTGCTTTCGCTTACGCTCTCGGCGGCCTGGATGATTTCGAATCCCCCAGCACCAAAGATGATTTGATGGATCGATTGGTAGATTTCCTGGTTTCCGGAACACCGATTTTGAATGCCACGCCTGCGACTTTCACGTTTACGGTTCCGCAGAATGCCCCGCTCGCCAGCCAATCGCTGGTTTTATTCAACACCGGGAACGGCGTTTTGGATTGGCAAATTCGCGACCGCGAAGGGACGGCATCCAAAACGGCAAGCGGTGGCTTTGATTGGGAAAATTCCCGCATTACCGATGTAATTGATGCCCGAAAGTTAGGCAGCGGTAATGCCGCGCAAGCGATTGGCGATGTATTAGACGATTTTGAAGCCCCCGGCACGCCTTTCCCCATCGGCCTTGCCTATGATCCGGAGTTTGACGAAGTATGGGTTACAGACGAACCAGGCGGCAAAATCTTTCGCATTGAAAAAGATTCACCTTACCGAACGCGGAAAACATTAACGCCGGATGTCAATTTTCCCACCGGGCCGTACGATGTTGCGGTGTCGGGAAATACCCTTTACGTAACGGATTTTAACGGCGGTGGTAATGTAGATGACGTTATTTACGCCATCAATAAAGATAATGGTAATTTAATTGAAATGTGGGAAGTGGATGGCGATAACAACCCCAATCCCGATGATGATATTGGAAAAATCATTGGGATTGCCGTAAACGATGCCGGCGAGGTTTTTGTATCAAATGATAACAACGAAGTTATTCGCCAACTCGATCTAAAATCCAATGGCGATTGGGAAACGGTACAAACCTTTATTTCTCCCTTCAACAAACGGGTCGCCGGAATGGATTGGGATAGAGAGCAAAATGCCTTCTGGCTGGCTAATATTCGCAATTCGATCGATAATGTGTTTTTAGCTGACGCTAATTTTAACGCTGTCGATTCGTTCCCGGAACCGGTATTGAACTCCAAAACCTCCGGCGTTACCGCAGTGGGCAACTCCACCATTTGGGTATCGGATTTTGTAACCGGTCGAATTTATGTGATCGAAGGCCCCTCACCGGTTTGTGGCTGGTTGATGGAAAGCGAAGTGGGCGGATCGATTGCTGCCGGCGGAAACGCCAGTGTCGATATTATGGTAGACGCAACTGGTTTGGCTGAAGGCGCTTACCAATGCCATTTAACGCTCAGCACAAATGATCCAACCAACAATCCAATCATTATTCCGGTAACGCTAAATGTTGTCGGCGCAAATGTTGCCCCGGCATTAACCGATATTCCCAACCAGGTTGCTGATGAAGCGGATACATTAATCATTCCGATTAGCACTTCCAATCCCGATGGCAATGAAATCGATCTTTGGATAAACCAGCTTACCCTTCCGGAATTTGCTGCGTTTAGTGACAATGGCGATGGCAGCGGCAGCATTATGGTTACTGCCGGTTACGAAGATGCCGGAACATATCCTGGTCTTCAAGTAATTGCCCGGGATAACGGCGTACCGGTTTTAACTGATACTGTCACATTCGACCTCCTGGTAAATGATGTAAATCGCAGGCCGGTTTTGGATTCCATTCCCGATACAACGATGAGCGAAATCGATACTTTGAATACCCCGCTGATGGCTGGCGATCCCGATGGCCACTTCATCAAACTTTCGCTCGATACATTAGGTTTACCGGGATTTGCAAGCCTTTCCGATAGCGGCGACGGTCGCGGAATGCTGCATTTTATACCTACTCGCGAGGACGCCGGGCTATATCCCTGTC
>CAXHHS010000267.1:0-8357 GCA_964015645.1 uncultured bacterium | reverse complement strand
CAAGAAAATTCGCCTCGGCAATCCGGAGGTTACCGTCATCGAAGGGGAAGTAGATTTCACCTTCAGTTCCGACTCCACCAAGAAGGAAAATTTCCGTCGCACAGATGGCGAAGCCGTTCTGGAAAAACTGCGCAGCTTCCGCCTGGGAAGCTGGAATTACAAAGGCCACAACCCCTTCACCCAGCGCCACTACGGACCTATGGCCCAGGATTTCTTTAACGCCTTTGGGCGTGACGGCATCGGCATCATCGGCAACGATACCACACTCACCGGCTCCGATGTCAGCGGCATTAATATGATCGCCATCCAGGCCCTGGAAAAGCGCACCCAGGAATTTAACGACCAAAGTGAAGAAGTGGCCCGGCTGCAAACGATGGTAAAATTGCAGGCGGAAGAATTAAGCAGCACTCAAGATGTGATAAAATCGCAAGCGAATGAATTGGCCACTGCCAAAGCGGAATTGAAACAGTTGAAGGCGCAAATGGCTCGCTTTACGTCGCTGCTGGAGAAATTAGAAGCAGCAGAAGTAAAAGCAGCATCTTTTAATGGTGATGAATAGTCGTCGTATACGATCAAATTAATCTTTAACAATCGATTAATCGATGAGGAAAACCAATGCGATTTAGTTTAATACTATCGTTTTTAATAACCTGCGGGGTGCATCTGCAAGCCCAGGTCTCCCTGGAAATTACGACCAATGCGAGCTGGCAGATGTTCGGGGAACCGGCGATGGCCGTCAGCGGCGATTGGGAAAACAACGGTACTTTCGTTGCCGACAGCAGTTCGGTGGTTTTCGATGGTCCGGTAGATCAGACGATTACCAATCCCAATGGGGAAACCTTTTTTGGCCTGGTGATAAACAACGCAGGCGGAGCGGTTATCCTGGATTCGCCGGTACTGGTAGAAGGCACGCTCGCGCTGGAAAACGGCGTTGTCGATAACAGTATGAATGGTGTGACATTGGGCGATAGCGCGACGGTTGTAGTGGGCGGTGGCGATTTGATTGAACCGCCGCAGACCGTTGAACCCCTTAGAGTCGTTCTTTCCGGCAATGAGCCTATTGAAACCGGGAATACGCTCCCGGATACCGTCGCCACGGTGGTCGTTACCAATAGCAGCACCGTTACCCTCTCGCGCACCCTGACAATCATTGACAGCCTGGCATTGAGCGGCGGCACTGTGTCAACCGGCCAGGATACCCTGGTTCTGGGGGCCGGCTCTGAAGGAACACTGGTACATACAACTGGCATCATCGAGGGGAATTTTGCTCGCTTTTTGGAAGCAAGCAGCGGCGAGCGTTTATTTCCCGTGGGAATCGAGACCCGCTATCGCCCGCGGGCAATCGATTATACCACTGCGCCCGGTACACCCGGAATTATTACCGTCGCTCACACGGATCCTGGTGGAGATTTTGCCAATGTGCAACCGCCGCTGGAGGACGGCATCGAGAGATATGCTATCAATCGCCGCAGCAAAATGTTTTGGACAATGTCCGGCGATAACATTTCCGGCGGCGCATACAGTCTCGCTATTACCGCCAATGGCCAGCCGGGAATCCTGGATCCGGCGAATATCCGTATCATTCATTCCGATGACGGGCAAACGTTTGACCTCGTCGGCGCCCATACACCGGGAAAAAGGGTCACCGCTAAACGCGATGGCATTTCCGGCGATATTTTCAACCGCTATTATATTGGCGGCAATAGCGCGGACAACCCCCTGGAAGGCCAGGAATTTCCCGCGCCTACCCTCACCGGATGGAATATGTTAGGGTTGCCCCGAGATCCGGAAGACCGCCATTATCGTTCGATTTTTCCCACAGCAACCGAAGGGTCTTTTTTTACCTTTCTCGGGGATTATGTGGCCGCGGACTCTTTCGAGATTTGCCGGGGATATTGGATTTTTTTCGACGAAGCAGCTAATGGATCGATTGATGGAACCCCCATCACCGGCTGCGCGCTCTTGCTTGCGAAGGGGTGGAACATGATATCGGGTATTTCCGAAGATGTCGCACTGACCGATATATTCGATTTTCAGAATATTATTACTCCCGGGACACTTTTTGGGTTTAATGGCGATTATGTCCCTGCCGATACATTGAAACAAGGACAGGGATATTGGATCAATGCCAATGCTACCGGCTTATTGATTATCATCGGTCGTTCCAATTCACTATCGACGATTCTCAATGGTAATGTGCCAATATTGGTTAGCAATTCTTCCCTGGCCAAAGGGTTAGCGGAAAGCAGCACCCCCCCAGAGAATTATGTTAATTCATCCGAATTCTTTTCCACGGTTTCCCGCCAGGAAATCGAAGAAATGCGAGAGGCAAAAAGAGCGCAGGCGTTAGCGGTCAAAGCAGCCCGGCAGATCATTCAATCTGACAGGCTGCCGGCATTAAAGATCAGCGACGCCCGCGAAAGCAGCCGAACCCTACGGTTTAATGCCAAACAGGATCCCCGCCTTGCGGAGGAGAAAATCTATAAAACATCATCCGGAAATGGGAACGAGAGATCGTATTATTTACTTCCTCCCCCGCCGCCAACACAGATTAACGGTTTTGATGCGCGTTTTTCCGGCGGATATCATACCAGTGAGGAAGATGAAGCAATTATTGAACTGCGATCAAATTTTTATCCGCTGCGGGTCGAAGCAGTGAATCTTCCCGAAATTTTCATAGAAACAGAAGGCGAGGCATATTATACCATCACCGAAATCACCGGTACTGCAAAGGGCAACGTATATCGATTGCGGGAAGGAGTAGCGATAACCATCGAAGATCCGCAAGTAAACCGCTTAAAATTAGGCAAAAGCGGCCCGGTTGTGCCCCGGGAGTTTATGGTAAGCCAGAATTTCCCGAACCCCTTCAATCCTGCAACCACCATCCGCTACGGCATTCCGCAAGAAGCGCAGGTTTCCATTATCATCTACAATGCCCTGGGGCAAAAGATAAAAACCCTGTTAGATAAAAAACAGGCAGCCGGGTATTACCGGCTGGTTTGGGACAGCGTTAATGATGCCGGGAACCCCGCGGCCTCCGGAATTTATTTTTACCGCGTCTCAGCCAGCGAACATGCAGCAGTTAAAAAGATGTTGTTGTTGAAGTGATCTATAATTTTGATCTACTTATTAGAAACCTTTTATAGCAAAATTTTATTTTCTACTATAAAAACATTTTTCGAATTTGCGCTAAAACGCTATATTGTTTAGGCATACGTATTTTATTAAAACTCAGATGCTAAATGCCTTTAGCATGAAATTATTTCGTTCAAAGGATTTGTGATGGGGTACATTCCTGGATTTGAGTATGATATTTTTATCAGCTACGCTCATGTGGATAATTTAACTGCTTTCGGAGAAGAAACGGGGTGGATCGAACAGTTTCATCACAATCTGCAAATCCAATTAATCAAGCGGGTTGGCCGGGCTGATATTCTCAAAATTTGGCGCGATGAGCAGCTCGACGGAAATCAGTTGTTCGATGAAGTCATAAAAGAAAGGGTTGACAAATCAGCTATTTTCATCGCGCTTACCTCCATAGGATATTTAGAATCCGAGTATTGCCAGCAAGAGTTAGCCTGGTTTCATCGAAAGGCTGAAAGAGAAACCATTGGGTTAAGTATCGAGAGCAGGCCGCGCATTGTAAATGTGTTGTTAAACAATATTCCCTACAAAAAATGGCCAGAGGTGTATGGGCGGGCGGCAGGATTTTCTTTCCATGATTCTGAAAAACCGGATGAATTCGGTGAACCAAGCGTCCCAGCAACCTCGCTGTACAAAAAGCAGCTTCGGGAATTGGTCGATGCACTGACCAAATTAATAAAATCATTTTCTAAACCGGATTCGACGTCTACCGAAAAAAAGCGTGAGGATGAGTCAAAACATTGTGATGTTTATATTGCCGAAGTTGCTGACTCGCTGCGCTCAGTTAAAAAACGCCTCAAAAGTAAACTCGCCCAACAAGGTATTACCATTTTCCCTGATGTTCCACCGCCGCATGAATCCCGGGACCATAAATTAGCAGTGAGCGAAGCAATCAAAAATACCGAATTATCCGTGCACATGTTAGATGAATTGAGTGGTGCGGAAATTGTGGGAGAAACGAATGTAACATACCCCCAAAAACAGGCAACCTTAGGATTACAATTCGCTAAATCCCAATTAATATGGGTACCAAGACATTTAGACATCAAAAAAATTGAGGATGAACAGCAAAGAGACTTTCTTACCGATATCGAAAACAATATTGGCAAAGACGGAAAATATGATTTTTTACGCGGAACAACAGATGAAGTTTATCGCGTTATCATGGATAAAATCGATGAGTTGAAAGGCGCCCAAAAATCGGAAGCGGTTGCAGCGTCAGCTTTATTGGATATTCATGAAAAAGATGAGCCATTGGTTTTAGATATTACGCGTTCCCTCCTGGAAAAAAACATCATCCCATACATCAACCCGTACGTTAATACCCCTGCTGAAAATATCGAATTATTAAAAGAACGGCTTAAACGGGTTCATGCGGTAATCATTATTTACGGTAAGGTAAATTCCCAATGGGTTGTATCCCGTTTGGAAGAAACCGTAAAAATAGCGATGATTGAAAAAATTCCAATCAGGTCGTTTTGCATCTACCTTGCCCCCCCGGAAAAAGGCGATACAGATATTTATTCAACATACTCTTTTTTAAAATTTCAACTATTAGATAATCAAAAAGGGTTTGATCCCGCTTCCCTGCAACCCTTATATACGGATCTCGGTTTGGTAAAGGGCTCACATTGAAAATCGCACCGGCAAAATCGCAAAACCCGTTCGTGGGATTGCGTCCATTTGAAAGCAATGAAGCATTGCTGTTTTTTGGGCGCAGCGATCAAACGATTAGCCTGTTAGAAAGGCTGCATCACCATCGCTTTCTGGCGGTTGTCGGTAGTTCCGGCTGTGGTAAATCTTCACTTATCCGGGCGGGTCTTATCCCCAAACTTAAGGCCGGCATGTTGGTTGGAGACCGGGATCGATGGTTTGTTGCCACCATGAAACCGGGTGATCGCCCCTGGCAAAATTTAGCAGCCGCTTTATTAAATGCCTTTCCGGAACACGCTTCGCTTCCGCAGGAAGAGAAAACATCCCTGGCAGAGGCAATGTTTGAATCCGATGTACCCGCTATTACAGATACATTCGGCCAAATTCTGGATGACGCCGATGCCAACCTCCTGCTGCTTGTCGATCAGTTCGAAGAGATTTTTCGTTACAGTAAAGATAGTAAAAACAGCAACTTCCAGGAAGAAGCTGCTGGCATTATATCAATCATGTTAGCGTTGGCAGATCAGCGCAAAGTTCCGATCTATGTTGTTTTAACCATGCGATCCGATTTTCTCGGTGAATGCGATCGGTTTTTCGGTTTACCGGAAGCAATTAACAAAAGCCTTTACCTCGTTCCCCGGCTGACCCGAAAACAACGCCGGGAAGCAATTGAAGGCCCAATTCGCCTATTTAATCAAACAATTACGCCACGACTGCTAAATCGCTTATTAAATGATGCCGGTGATGAATCCGATCAACTGCCTGTGTTGCAACATGCCCTGATGCGAACATGGAGCCACTGGCAGATGAATGGCGGCGGCCCTTTAGACATCGAACATTACCGGGCAATTGGCACTCTCAACGATGCACTTTCCCAGGATGCGGAAAACGCCTTAGCCGGTATGAATGATGAAGAACTGATTTTAGCAGAACAAATTTTTCAGGCATTAACCGATACGGATCCGGGCAACCGGCAAATCCGCCGCCCGGCACACCTGGACGAAATTGAAGCGATTACTGAAGCTGACAGGCAAAAGATTTTGGAGATTGTCGAGCGATTTCGAACCAGCGGGCGTTCATTTTTAGTCGTTTCGGAAGGAGAAAAAGAGGAAGACAAACTAATCGATATTTCTCATGAGAGCCTTATTCGCCAATGGGAACGGTTAAAAGAATGGGTAGGGAAAGAGGCGGAAGCCCGATCAATGTATTTGCGGTTAGTTGAATCAGCACTGCTGCACAAGTCCGGGAAAGCTGGCCTTTGGCGGGATCCGGAACTTCAGCTTGGCTTGGAATGGCAAGAAGAAACTCGCCCGAACAAGCCCTGGGCGCAACGATACAATCAACATTTCGATGAGGCAATTTCCTTCCTGGCCCAAAGTAAAAAAGCGAAGGAGGAGGCTTTCGCCAGAAAAAGAAAGAGAATTACGATTAGAATCGCCCTGAGTATTTTGGCGGTTCTTATTATCGCTGCTTCTTTAGTATTTTACTTTCAACAAAAAGCGGAACAACAGACTAAAATTGCAGAAATGGGAAAACAGATATTCATCGAACAGCAAGAAAAAAAAGTGGCACAGGAAAAAGTGGAGCAAAACCGCAGAGAATCAGATGCCGATTCTATGCGCTCATTAGGTAACAAAGCAATTGTTGCCAATGATTACGAACAAGCACTCGCCCATTTTAATCAGGCTTTGAGTCTCTATGCAGAATTGGGAAAAACCCATGAAAGTGTCTTAACCCTTATTGACTTAGGAAGAGTAAAGGTGCTGGCGAATGATTATGATGAGGCTGAAAAATTCTACAGCACCGCCTTAGATTCAAGTATATCCCTTGGAGATAAAAACTTACAAGGACAGGTTCTGGAACAGTTTGCTTCACTTAGTGAACAGAAAGGGAACTTTGAAGAAGCGAAGCAATATTACACCGCGGCACAAGCATCTTTTGAGAATTCCGGTGAGCAACGAGCGAATGGCCGTGTTCTGGAGAGATTAGCAGTCAAGGAGGAAGAAGCTAAAAATTATGGTAAGGCAGTAGAAAGTTACCAAAAAGCCCTGGAAAATTATAAAATTGCCGGAGACCAATTTGGAATTTCCAGGGTAAATACGGCTCTTGAAAGAATTGCCGCTATTCACGGCTCCTGGGGCTATCTTGTCGATTTACATACAGCCGACATTTATGAGTTTAAGGGCGATGAGGTTCTAATCGGCCGCTCGACTACAGATGAAGGGATCAAAAATGATATTAGTTTTAGCAATAGACTCATTTCCAGACTTCACATATTTGTCACTCGAGAGCTAAGGGTTATCGACATGCGCAGTCGCAACGGAACCGGTATTAATGGGCTGCTTTTACGCTATGGTATCGGTGCTCGTCTAAATGACAAAGATATTATTACACTGGCGGATATAAAAGCGCTGCTCTTTAGCAAATCACAGCCTAAAGTTCAAAAGATACCGGCAAATGCCTGGGGAATCTTAATAAACAATAACTCAAGACAATATACTTATTTGACCGCCTCAGAATATGGTTTGCAGATTGTCGATGAAAATATTATTCCTAATGCCGGAAGTTTTCCGAATGGTCAAATGAGGCTCCGCTGGAAAGATACAAAAGTCGAAATGTTTGAAGTAAAAGATGAATGGACGGTGCTATTTCAATTCAAAGAAACCGACTATGATTATAAAACCTATCTTATGGGAGAGGATAAGTGGTACGAATTATTGCCAAAACCGTTATTATATGTACAACTTTCAGCAGATGGAAGTAATATACTAAAAGAAGGGCCGGGCTTTCAGATTGTTTCGATGAAAGAACCGGAAAGTCAAAATTAGGAACAATTGTTTTTATTAAACCGCTAACCTCTTAGAAAAAATCACCATACTGTTTTGGAATAATACTTTCGGATCGTTTGATCCGCACTCACCAGGTAAGCGTCATTCATCGCTGCTTCGGCAGTAATAATTCGGTCAAAAGGATCGCGAGTCCACTCGATTTGAACCGCCTTATTTATCAACAGATTAAAATTAGGAACGGAAACACTGATCCCGATTGTGTCTTCTAATTCCTTGAGAATAGCACTGGCAGGATCTTGAATTCGATTTACTTCATAAAGATAAGCTAATTCAAGTACCACCATTGGAGATACAAAAAGCTCTCCCTTTTCAATGGTCTTTCTTGCCTTTTGGGTAAGTTTTTTGGAAAGCTTGTCGAAGAGCCACAGGATAATATGGGTGTCTAAAAAAGTTATAGATTTTTCTCCTCATTCCATTCGTAAACCTTAAGGTCAATCAACTCATCGGGGTCGCCAATAATCGTATTATGAGGTCTAAGCCTGTCTAGCTTGTTTCTTATCCGATTTTGCTTCTTTTGCTTCTTTGAGCCACTTATTGAGGGTAATGTTTTCAATATTTCGTATTCTTCTTGTGGAACCATTATTAAAGAACTCCCATCTTCCAAAATTACTTTTATGGGCAAATGTTCCGTAGAGAATTTTTGAAGAATTGTTTCCAGGTTATTTTGTAATTCAGTGTATGTAATTGTGGTCATATTATCCTCGCTTTCGT
>CAXHHS010000266.1:0-8364 GCA_964015645.1 uncultured bacterium | reverse complement strand
ATATTTGATAGTTGTTGTCGGGTTAAAGGGATTGGGGAAATTGGGGAACAGCTCAGTCGTTCTCGGAACTTGCGGATTCAGATCATCGTCGATGGCAACCGGTTGGTCGAAATAGGCCAGGCTGCTGGCCAAAAGCCCGATGTTTCCCGCCAAATCCGGCGTTGCCATAAGGTCGTGCCCAAACACGATTGCTTTTCCTCCATTGCCGGTATTTTCAATCGTTACCCCGGCAATAGCGGTCGTATCATCCCCGTAAAAAAAAGACGGCTCGGCAGTGGGGTTATTGACGGTTAAAATCGTTTGCGGAATTCCGGCAAAATACAGCAGCGAATCCACGCCATCGCCGAGCGCGCTTCCGGGAATACCACGCATTGCCGGTGAACCGGGATTAAACCCACTGGTGCCAATCCCCAACTGGTTTGCGAATAGATTGGATGCGCCATTGGCCAGTAAAATCGTTGTGCCGGAGATCAGCAAGTTATTCCCCGCTTCGACGGTCAAAGACAGGCTATCTAAAACCGGTTCGGATATTGGAAATCCATGTACAATTGCAGTTTTCTTTTTCGTTTGGCCAACAATATTGGGATCAATATCACTACCCTCTTCATTTACATTCCAGATAGCGGCGGTAGCGCCAGCAAAACCGGTAGCGAGTTCCCAACGCGGAATCAAGAAGAAGATGTTGGAATTATTCACCAACAGCACATCGGCCACTTCTACTTCGATGTCCATAATGGAAGGCAAAGTAACCGGTTTAATAAACTGCCGGATATACGGTTGAATTGGCCGCACTTTCAAAGAATCGTAGCTCAGCAGACTGGAAAGGCTATCAAGAGAAAAATTGCCGTTTTCATCCGTTCTAACCGTAAAGGATTGTGGGATGGCATTGCTCAGCTCGCCGTATAAAATTAGTTCCGTGGGAACCGGCTCGTTTTCAGGATTTAACACCGAACCGGAAAGTGATAGATATTGAATGTTCAACGGCAGTTCGAAATTGAGCGTGGTAGTGGTATTGGCGATAAACTCGACATCGGGAATTCGCTTTTCAACATCGCCTACTTTTGCCACCAGGGTGTAGGTTCCCGGCAGCATCGCGGCGGTGTATTCACCATTGGGATTTCCCACCCAAACGGTATCGGTGGTTCCTTCTACGGTGATGATGGCAGTCTCTGCCGGGATGCCGGATGTGGAATCAGTCAAAGTTCCGGTGACTTTCCCGATAGGTTCGGGGTCCAGACGGTAAACCGACCCAACACCAAACGCGCCCTGTAAACTCAAGGCATACACCGTTTGGTCATCGGCGATTTTGATCATCCAGGTGGCATTGTTGATAATTTGCCCGACTCGCTGCCAGCTATTGCCGCCATCATAACTTTTGTGGACGCCCTGGTTAAAGCGCTCGAATTGATCGAACGATCCCATGTAAATATCGCCGCTCACCGGGTCGATATCGATGCCCCACATCGGTACACCAAACATGCCGGGCGTTGTCCAGGTTTCGCCATAATCCGTTGATTTGAAAATGGAGAACAACTCATCCAAGTAACCGGTGCCGTAAATGATGTTGGGATTATCCTTATCCCACACCAGTTTGGGAATTTCCGAAAAATAAGGGTTTCCTCGTTTGGTTTCGCTCCAGGTTAATCCGCCATCCGTAGACCGAACGATGCGAGTATTTCCGCCGCCGGCAACAATGATCTTGGGGTTTTCCGGGTTAACAGTCATCGCGCAAACCGAGGTCACCCCCATACTGGTTACGGGATTCCAGGTACTGCCGGTATCGGCACTCATATAAAACGTACCGAAGTTAAAATCGGCAAAATACACCGTATCGGGATGCTGGGGATGATATTCGATAGTTTCGCCATCCATCGAAACGCCGTTGAGCACCGGAAACCAATTCCAGCCGCCGTCGGTCGTTTTCAAAATGGTGCTGGCGCTATACATCAAAATAATGCTGGTATCCGCCGGAAAAACCGCAATGTTGCGATCCTCAAAACCCGGCAGCACACCACGCGCCTGCCAGGTATCGCCGCCATCTTGGCTGACTTGAAAAAAACCATCTTTTTGGGTGTAGATTACCCTGTTATCTATCGGGTTAACTCCAATAGCAAGGGCATTAGTGCCGGATAACTTCTCTTGCCAAACCAGCCCTCCCTGGGCGTAAATTGATGAGCAAATGAAAATGAATAGAAGTGCAAATAAACGGTGAAATAAAGATTGTTTCATTACAGAAATCTCCACAGTTATAGAGTTGATTTACTTGGTCAATTAATTAAATATACTGATGGCCTAAGCCGTACGAATGTCTATATGCAAATCCAAATGAACTGCAATTCGACAGAAGTACGCCACTCCTCCTGTGGAGAACCCAAAACCCGGGTGATTGGATTCCCAAAGGTTATCTCATGAGATGAGATTGATGCATCAAAATATTGAAAGGGGTAACTAAATTCGGTAAACGACTCCTTTTTATTGGGTTTTGTTTATTTCTCTCTGTCCCCAATACGAAGTGTTTTCCTTGTGCGGCTCTTAAAACATGAGGTAAGGTTTTCCTCGCTCCTAAAATCGATCTTGTCTTACGATACCCTGAACCCTGTGTTGCAAATTCCTTTACATTTAGTTCGGCATTACGTATGATAGCTTACAAAGTGAAATTTACTCCGGAAATTGTGATTTATCGATTCCGGGAATGATGCGCAGGGCGTTTTTATAATAGAGTTTTTTAAGCACGTCATCCGGTAAATCCAGGCCGTACATTTTCCAAAACGCATGGCGGCGGCGATAGTAATCGAAATACTCATCAGCGGTTTCCAATACCCGAAAATATACTTGGTATTCCTCCGGTCGCCAGGAATCCTTCCCAAACATCACCCGATCCTGGTATTTAATAAACCATTCGCGGGCAAATCGCGGCTGGCGGCCTAACTCTGCTAAAACCGCCCCGATTTCGGTGTGCATGTTGGGCATTTCATCCATCAATCGTCCCAACTCGCCCAGGTTGTTACCATACCAACCCAAGTGGGCATTAATGAAATTAGTTTTAGGATGCTTGCGAAATACATTATGCTGTTCGTTGATGATCTGTTCAAAAGTAGGCTCGGTTTCCGGGTCGCGCTTGCGACCGGGGCGTTGCTTGAGTTCCAGCCAGCGTTCGTTTTGAGCATCGTGCGGAAGCCAAAATTGTGCAGGATCGGCGGAGTGAATTAACACCGGGATGCCCAATTCGCCGCATTTGGCCCAGATGGGGTCTAAGCGCGGATCATCAACCGGAACGCGGTTGCCGTTAACGTCAGTTGTGCCCATACCCAGGCTTTTATAAATTTTTAAACCGTTGGCCCCGTTTTGAACATCAGTTTCCAATTCTTTTACGGCATTCTCCGACCAGCCTTCCTGGCCGATTCTGCTAAAATCTACATTCGTAAACACAATGAACCTGCTGGGTGCGGATGTATTGGCATTCTCGACTGCCCGTTTCAGGTAATCGGGATTTTGCAGCGCAAATCGAACGCTGCCATCGGGGTTCTCGACCCGGCGGAATCCTCTCCCGCTCAGATTAACCATCACTCCCATATTCAATTTATCCATTTCCACAATCAACTCGGATATATCCTGGTCCGGCATTCTAAATTGATGATTGTGCACATCGATAAACGGAAATTTGGCACGAGTGGTAATATGTTCCGGCACAACCAGTGTAGACGGCGGGTCGTATTCCTCGAAGGACATTTCCTGGCCGAACATCCAATTCGTAAGCAAAATCACTGCTAGTAGAAGCGCTATCTTCATCTGAAATTTCCTAATTATAGAGTAGGAGTAATGGAATATGGATTGATGGAGTGTTGGAAAACATTACTCCACTACTCCATCAATCCGACTTAAACTTCAAAATACAAGAATTCTCAAGTATCAAAATCAACTATCTTCATCAACCGCAATCTTAAACGGCACGCGGAGTTTTTCCCAACGCAGAGAAACGGTAGCGGAGTTTGTGGTTAAATCATCAAACTCGTATGCCAGCCATTCTTTATGCTCGCCAGGAGCCGATTTTACCGTGACGCGCAGGGCGTCTTTGCTTTCGTCATAAGCATAACTTCCCCAGGAATCATTCACTTTATTAAAAATGACGACCCATTCGCTTTCCCCGGGAATCATGTGCAGGCCGTATTTACCGGCAGGCAACTTTTTGCCTTCAACCAATAGATTACCGCTGGTTTCGAAGGTCGTATTTTCATTCGCGCCGGCACGCCAGGGGAAGGGGTTGTTATTGCTGTACTGGTTGCCTTCTTTCATCCCATAAGGCACTAAATCGCCCCAAATGGTTCGACCTTTAACGCCGGGGCGGTGGTAATCAATCGTTATATCGGTAAGGCCAACGCGCTGCATCGATACGGCGTGAGGGCTGGGGCGCGGCTTTTCCTGGGCGTATACAAATAGGGCCGCGGCTGCCACTAAAACAACCAACAGGGACCCGATTACAACTTTTTTCATGACATTCTCCTTTGAGTTTTGGCGTCCAAACTAAACGGTATATTATCTACGCTGCCAATAAACAACAACCCGCCTATGATTGCAAAGTTTTTTACAAATTTTACAAATTGAATCGGATCATCCAAATTGAAATGGATAAAGAATGAAACCGGGATTAAATAAACCGCCAGCGTGTAACAAAACCAGCGCGTTTTATAGCCGATGAGAATAGAAATTCCACCAAGCAACTCCAATATCAACGCCAGAAAAAAGGAGGCATTTGGAAACGGAACGCCAAAGTGTGTCATAAAGTTGATGAAGTCTTCGTACGATCCCAAAACGCTAATAATTCCCATTTTAGTAAATGCCATGATTAAAAATAACAGCCCGAATAAAATTCTACCGGCAAGGCCGAGATATTGGATCATAATACACCTTTTATAATTCGTTGCCTTTCCACCCGCAAAGTGATTGTCTTACGAACCAATATCGCCATCGTTGCAAAAAAAATTACAATAAAAAATATGTTTTAGTGTTCAAGTGTTCGAGTTGGATGAACAAAAACACTTGAACACCCGAATACTTTCAGCTCAAGTCTTGAAGCGCCTTTGCAATACGTGTTTTGTTGAATTCATCATTCGAAGGCAATTTTTGAAGCGCCATATTGTAGTGTTTTTTCGCCTTTTTTGTTTTACCCAATTTGATGTAGCAATTCGCTAAACGAAAATGAGTATTCCAGGAATCCGGATGGCGTTTCAGATTGAGTTGATAGATTTCCATCGCCTCGGTGTATTTCTCCTGACCCATCAGGCGATTGCCGTGGCGGGCAAGTTGCACATCGGTTGCTAATGTAATGGCACGATCCATCGTCGCTTCTGCTTCCGCAGTTCGTCCCATTTGTTGCAGCAGGGCTGCTTTTGCTTCCAGGTTCATAAAATTCTCATCGCGGAAGATGGATTTATCAGCCCAGGCCAATGCTTCTTCATGATTGAGATTGTTCCTGGCGCAATAATTTGCTGCCTGGTAATAATTTTGCCAGACAAAGCCATATTCATCACGTAAATCTTTGCGAAGCTGGGTTAGCACCGTTTCATGAACATCAACCTGCACTTTGAAGGGCACTTTGATTTTTTCCCAGTAGAGGGAAACGATAGCAGCATCCTGCCCTTCAAGATCGATGTTATACGTTAATCGCTCTCTTAAATCCACTGACTGCGGAGAGACTTGAACGCGAAGCGCATCTTCGTTTTTTTCGTAAGTAAAGCTGCCCCAGGTATTGTTCACACGGGTGAAGATCAGCGTCCATTTACCGGTTTCGACGGGAATAATATGAAAACCATATTTTCCTGCGGCTAATTTTTGTCCCTCTATAGTGACATCAGTGCTAAAGGAAACGGTCGTATTTTCATTTGCGCCCGCTCGCCAGGGATACGGTTTGCCATTGCCGAGCCGCGCACCGGGAGCGGTGCCATACGGAACCACGCCGCCCCAAATCTCTCTTCCTCTAACAGCAGGGCTGCTATATTCGATAGTTATATCCGTAATGCCAATCACCCGCGAGACACTCGCTGCCGGACTGGGGCGAGGTATTTTTAAGGGCGACCCCAGATTAAAACGATTTAAATCCGGAATTTGGGTGAAGGCTGCAAAACTGAATAAACATAGCAGGCCGATGACAAACAATAGTGATTTCGAGTTCATGTTTGACTCCTTTTGATTGGTTGTTTTGTTTGTTAAAAAAAGCCGGCTCTCGTTTGACGTTCCGTGTCGAATGCAAGGTGTGACGCTCTGCGTCCCGGTATAAATAGTTTTACATGGGAACTTGTGACGCAAAACGCGATCTGTTCCATTCGACGCAGAGCGTCGAACGGTTATTCTTTTTCAACTCGTTTTGCTTCTACTTCCAAAAACACTTTAGCAAATTTTCCATCTTTGTAAATGCCGATTTGGTAGCTATAAGTATTTTTATCGATTTTCGTCCAGACATCGCGGAATATTTGCATTTCGCCTTCCGGGGCGTATTCGTATTCATAATAAAAAGAGTTGCCCTCCATCCCACATACGCCGGTGGTAATGCCGCCAAAGACATCGAACTCCCAAAACTTCATTTGCTTTGCTGCGCTATCCCAGGCGCGGATACCTTCGTTGCGCAAACCGAATTCCCCGGTTTCTTGATTGACGGTACCGTAAGTCGTCGTTTTAATAATCGTTTTTCCCAATCCCCATTCAAAAATTTGCTCCTGGCGAAACTCGCCGCCATTTTCCCATTTGGTGTGGATTACCCATTTTCCGCCAATCATTTCCGCCAGCGCGTTCATCGCGGATTCTTTTTCATCCTGCGAAAAGGCCAGCAGCGGGAAAATCAAAACGCTTAAAACTATTCGGCATTTACTAGCACTACTCATCTGTCACCTCTCTAAGTTTGCAAATAATCGAAAATTTAAAGTGCCTTACCGCAGGGTATCCCTTTGGGAAAAGTTATTCTTTAACTTTAGATCACTTTTAACTTCCACCTTTTCCCGATTTAGTCACTCTCTTTCGGATTCGTATAATTCGATGCATGATAACTCGCAAACAACCATTTTCCATCGACTTTTTGAAGCACCGCGGTGCGCCTGCCGGTGTGGGTTTCTCGATTTGTTTGCCAGGTAACAACGGCAGAGTTTTCATCTAACATTTGTACCCGCATATTCAATGCAACGAGATTTAGATAGGGTGGGCCGGATAGTCGCTGCCGGGCGTCATCAAACGCCTGTTGAGCGCCTTTGGCGACTTTCTCCTTACCATCCACCCGGTGAATGCGCGAGGCGTGCGGAAAAAACATCGAAAAATCGTCCGTAAAACAGTTACGAAATCCTTTCAAATTCAGGTTATCTAACGCCTTGACAAACGTGACCACGGCTTCTTTAACCGCCAGCGAATCGGCTTTCCTGGCTGCATTGCCGGAAGGGTCCCCGGCATTCGCAATAGATAACGTAAATAAAACGATGATAGTAAATACTGGAATTCTAAACATTTCCTACCCCTTTGTTAGTTATACCTTTTATTAAACATTAAAACTGAACTCTTTAATTTTTTTGCCGTTTTGTTGACTAATTAGTCAACAAAACGGCAAAAAAATTATTGGATTAACTTCAGGGCACCCTCGGAAAGTTTTTTGATCAACTCCGCATCGTCTTTCGATTTGGACACCAACAACATGCCTTGCATATAGGCCACCAGCATTTGGGCGCCGAGTTTTACGTCTAAACCCGGGGAAACATCGCCTTGTTCTTGTGCATCACGCAGGGCAGCCTCGAAATATTTTTCGAACCTGGTAAGGGTTTCGCCGACCTTTTGCTGAACACGTTTATCGATCACCCGCACCTCCATCGCAAAAACACCGATAGGGCAGGCAACCGCACCGCCGAATTGAACTTGGGTTTCGATAGATAACCCGTGTAACATTTCAAAATATTTTTTGATGCGCTCCAGGGGCGGGGTGGATTTATCGAAGGCAGTATAGAAAATGGATTGTTTCATATATTCCCAATTGGCGTCAATGACGGCTAACAGGAGGTCTTCTTTGGAAGGGAAGAAGTGGTAGAAGCTGCCCTTTTTGACATCGGCAGCCTGGCAAATTTTGTCGACACTAACGGACTCGTAGCTGTTTTGCAAAAAAAACCTCTGTGCAACGTTGATTATTTTTTCTCTTGCCTTACTTTTGCGGCCCATTTTTTTCTGACACCCTTTTTATTTCAATACCTTTAATGTAGGGATGTCAGAAAAAAAATCAAAACGAGAAATTATTGTTGACTAATTGGTCAACAATGGAAAAAATATACAGACATTGTTTTTGAAAAGTTTCAGAAAAAGTCTCAAAATGAAAAATAATTTGCATTCAGGGGGTGGGAA
>CAXHHS010000265.1:0-8371 GCA_964015645.1 uncultured bacterium | reverse complement strand
AGAAAAAGGAGAAGAAATTGTAAAGCAGTCAAGGCTATAAAAACACTTTTAGTTGCCTAAAGCCAAACTTTCTATCTCAAATAAAAGAACTCCTCCACCGGTCGCAGCGGACGATTCATCCATAACGGTCGACGCAGGCCGTTGGGGCCGGGAGCCGGGCGGGTTTTATCTAACCATTCGCGGTAAATTTGCATTGACTTTTCGGTATCGACACATACGTCGCCGTAACGATCTTCGGGATGCGCTTTTTCGATGCGAACTTTTTGGTGCCAGCAGTGCATCCCGCTAATCGGGTCCGGATGCACCGGAAAGGTGATATTTTGATGCACACCGCCATCGCTCCAAAAAATCCGTTTCGAATCCGGGTCTTCGCTGGTGAACGGTCGCACGCCATCGAGAACGCGCATTTTCCAGTTGTTGCCCTCTTTTTCAAGCGCCACCGTATTGGTTGCCCAGCGGTTGCCAACGGTATCATGGGGTCGTCGCCAGCGGCCAAGATGGTGAGAACAGGCAACCACGCCGGGCTTCATCCCTTCCGTTACCCAAACTTTCTCCACAAAATAACCGATATCGGTCTTAACGCGAATTAAATCACCGGTTCGGATATCGAAGCGTTCGGCGTCGGAAGTGTGCATCCAGACCGGGTTGCGATTAGAAATCTCCGCCAGCCATTTGGCATTGGCAGAACGGGAGTGGATCAGCGTGGGAAGGCGGAAGGTTGGCACTAGCGGAAAATCGCCGCTGGCGCGATCCAAATTTTCTTCGTGAATGTGGCTTTTGATATAAACGGGAATTGTATATTCCGGCCATCCCCAATCGACCATCGTTTGGGAATAAAACTCTTGCTTGCGTGTCGGTGTGGGAAACCCGGCACAATTTTTTCCATCGGCTCGCACACCGATTGTGCTGCCATTTTTGGTGATGCTGCCAATTTTTTCATCAACCGCTGCGCCCTGCATCTCATCTTCGGAAAGCGGTTTTTGATGTTTGCTATAAGATGTTTTCTCCACTTCGAACGCGCCATATTTGCGCATATAATCCAATGGCGATACTCCTTCTGTCTGTGCTTTTTCCGGCAAGCCCGGCGTGTGCTCGAAAATATAGCGATAATATTCATCGATGGTGATTTTTTCGCCGGATCGATATGGGGAGATAAAATGCTCTTTGATTCCCAGGCTGCCATCGGGATCGATGCGCCAGGAAAGCTCAATCCAAAATTCATCTTCCTCCCACACTTCGCCGGGGTTGGCATGGTAGGTAAATTCTACCGATTTTCCCATTCGGCGCATCGCCTCCCGCTGCACCGGCTGGCGGAAAGCGATCCACATTCCCGAATGGGTTTCGTAACTGAGGAGGTCGTGGCGCTCGCCGGCATGGCCCATCGGCAAAACATAATCCGCAAAGTAAGCGGTTTCATTCCAGGTCGGCGTTAGCGCGATGTGCATGCCGACCATATTTTCGTCGGAGAGCGCTTCCATCCAGGTAAAGCCATCGGGATAGGTCCAAACCGGGTTGAACACGCGGGTAAAATAGACATCCATTTTACCGCGTTTGTCTTTCAAAAAATGCGGGAGAAGCTGGCTCAGTTCATAATGTGCCAGGGGATATTCGTTCGGAAAGTGCAACTCGTTCCAGAATTTTTGCGCCGGTGGTTTATCAAAAAATGCCGGTTTAAATTTATTCCAGCCACTGGGCGATGTGCCGCCAACAGTTCCCACGCTGCCGGTTAGCACGTTGAGAAAATGAAGGCAGCGCGCAACTGCCCAACCGCCGAGATTGCCGCTGCCGGCGCTGCGCCAATTATGCGTTGCAAAGCGCGTTCCGGCCTCGCCGATTTTGCGGGCGACCTCTACAATTGTGGCAGCTTCAATGCCGGCTTCTTTCGCGGCAAATTCCGGGGTGTAATCTTTGTATTCCTCGCGAATGGCAGCGATGAAGTTCTCGAATGTCGCTTCCGTATTGGGTTGAACATTCGCCATGTAGTCTTGCCAGTTGACCCACTCGCGCAAAAACGATTCGTTGTACCACTTTTCATCGAGAATGATTTTTGCCATCGCCAATAGAACGGCAGCTTCGGTTCCGGGATAGGTGGGCATCCAGTAATCGGCCATGCTGGCGGTGTTGGAGAGGCGGGGGTCCATCACGGCCAATTTAGCGCCGTTCATCATGCCTTCGATAATTCGCTGGGCGTGGGGATTAAAATAGTGTCCGGATTCCAGGTGAGCGCTGATGAGCAAGATAAATTTAGCATTGGCATGATCCGGCGAGGGGCGGTCGTACCCATGCCAAATTGCATAGCCAAACCGAGCGCCGGAAGAACAAATATTGGTGTGGCTGTTGTGGCCGTCAATACCCCAGGATTGCAGCACGCGATTGGCGTATCCCTCGTGCCCCGGGCGGCCAACGTGGTAGGCAATTTCGTTATTGCGGCCTTCCTGCAATGCTTTGCGGATACGCCCGGCAATGCTGTCGAGCGCTTCTTCCCAGGAAACGCGCTCCCATTTTCCCTCTCCGCGGTTTCCGGCGCGCTTTAATGGATAGAGAATGCGATCGGGATCGGTAATCTGGTTGATGGTCGCAGGCCCTTTAGCACAATTGCGCCCGCGGCTGCCGGGGTGATGAGGATTTCCTTCAAATTTGCGAACGGAAAGTGATTCTTTTTCCACATAAGCGAGCAGCCCGCAACCGGCCTCGCAGTTAAAACAGCTTGTGGGAACAATCATATAATCTTTTTTCTCCCGGCGAGAACCGCTTTTCGCTTCGTATTCCGTCCAATGATCCCACTTTTCTGGTGGCGGATAATCCGTGAGTCCACCCGGTTCGGTTAAACGGGTTAACATATCACCGTTTTCCTGGTGCAAGTTGGGGATCAGGTGTAGCTTCTCAGCTATCTTTTCAATGAAGGTGGGATTGTGTTTTTTCACTATGGAGGCTCCATTATTTGCGCAAGTCAACCGGTAGGGTATTCACTTCACTAAATCAACTTAGCGGAATCAATTGCGGCGCGCGAATCCAAATATGTTCGGTAACATAGATGCCGAAAAGCAGCAGTACTCCTGCAAGCGCCAGTAATTCTGCGCCACCCAACCAGGCCAATGCGAGGGGCAGCAGGTTGCCAAGAATAACCGCCCCCAGCCAAAACGCATTTTTGAAGCGCCCGGAAACAATGATTTGGATTGTCGTCTTCGCATCAATCGTGGGGTGGGGTGTAACAATTTCTGCAAAAAGAATGATCAAATTTGCAGCGATACTGCTTAACAACATCATTTGAATAAATCCTTGCCAGGCGTTTTCAATGCTAAGTGTAATATTAACAGCCGCAAATACCGCTGCCCCGGCCATTAATGCGTGAATCATCATGTGTAATGCCAACGTAGGGCTTTGCCAAAAATCGCGGCCTTTTGCCTGGGCAAATAAAAAAGCTGTATATACCGCAGTGATAATAGCAAAAATAGCAGCTCCCCAATTCACAAAAGAAAGCACTGCTGGCATATCCCAGAATTTTGCGTGCCCCCAAAGTGCCAGAAAAACGCCGTAAATCGTAATCGCATATCCGCCCCGGGTAAGCCAGGAGTGCCATTGCGGTCGCAGCAACACGTAAGCAAATCGGGATGGTTTATCGAGGTCTTTTATTAACAGAATTCCGGTGATGGTTAAAAAGAGCAGTGATATTACCCATCCGATCCATTGAACTGTTTCTGACACAGCGATGCCAAAAAGGGATGCCAGGAATGGCAGCAAAAATCCCCCGGCAGCGATGGCTTTTGTCCAAACGTAGGCGGAGACTTCCCATCCCCACAATACCCCTTTGCCGGGCGAGTCGTAAACCCGGCGAGTATTCCCTTTTCGGTCTCCGGCAATTGTAGAGTTTCCATTGTTGGCAAGATTATTATTTCCAATTGCAGCGGTTTTGCCACTATCCTGATGATTACTTTGATCCGCTAATTGTTTGGCCATCGTTACCGGGTCGGTTTTGGCGATAAGTGCTTCGGCGTATTTGGCAAAATGGCCAACGCCAGTGGCCTGCGAATTCCACATATAATCTTCTGACGGTTGGGTAATGGCCGGCTTTAAGGATGCCTCATCGCCCTCGATATAAAACAGCTTGGGATTGGTGCCTTTTTCCACTTTGCGAGCAGTTACTTGTTCGCGGGAAAGCAACCGGGAGATTTCCGAATTCGGGTTATCCATATCGCCGGAAATAATAGCATGTTCCGGGCACACGTTTACGCAAGCCGGTTCCAGGCCGATATCCACCCGGTGAGTGCAGTAATTACATTTAGCGGCAGTATGGGTTTCGGGGTCGATGTAAAGCGCATCGTAGGGGCAGGCTTGCATACACGCTTTGCAGCCAATGCAGCGGCGGTTATCGAAATCCACGATGCCGTCTTTTCGCAGATACAGCGCTTCCACGGGGCAAATTTCCACGCAAGGGGCATCATCGCAATGGTTACAGCGCATTACGGAAAACAACCGGCGGGTGTGCGGATATTCGCCTTTTTCAATATATTTTACCCAGGTGCGATTGACGCCAACTGCGACATCATGTTCCGCCTTACAAGCGACGGTACAAGCATGGCAGCCAATGCATTTGCGATTGTCAATAATGAATCCAAAATTCATGACAAGAATTATACGATTTTTATTGACATTTGCAAATTTTTGGAAAAAGATGTACAAAAGGAAGTTCTATTGGAACAAACGTAAGTTTTTGATACCTTAGCGTGAGGCGTAATGCGTGGCATATAATAATCACGTATCACGCATTACGGTATCGAGAACCTGGTATTTGCTACACTACTGTTTGAAGTATAAAACCGGCCAATAATGAAACCCAATAACACGCCAAGCGCCGCTATTCATATCGCAAGGCATCTACCGGATTTGCGACCGCAGCCCGGGCTGCCTGGTAGCTAACGGTAATTAACGCAATCAAAAATGCCAATCCACCGGCAGCGGGGAAAACCCACCAGGCAATATCGATACGGTAGGCAAAATCCTCTAACCAGCGGTTCATTATAAAATAAGCGATAGGCCAGGCAATTAGATTTGCCACAATCACCCATTTGCTGTATTCTTTCGATAGCAGTAAAAACAAATTAGAAATCGATGCTCCCAGCACTTTGCGAATGCCGATCTCTTTTATTCGCCGCTCGGCCATAAACGATACCAGCCCGAACAATCCCAGGCAGGCGATAAAAATCGCCAGCGCGGAAAAAACCGTAAAGAGTTTCCCTAATTGTTCTTCTGAGCGATATTGGTCATCGAACACTTCATCCAAAAAGAAAAACTCGAAAGGGCGGTTGGGATCGAACGTTGCCCAGGTCTTTTCGATTTCGGAAAGCGTTTTAGGAATGTTATCCGGGCGCACGCGAATCGAGAGATAAAAGAAGCTCTCCGGCGCTACCCACATCACCATGGGAGCAATTTCCTCGTGCATCGAACGAAAGTGAAAATCTTTTACGATTCCGATAATTTCGCCAGGCTCGTATTTCCAATTGCCGTTTTCGTCGCGGCCAACCGGCCTTTCGATCTGCATTCCGATGGGATTTTCCCAGGCAAATTTTTCTACTGCCGTTTCATTAATCAAATATGCGCCGGAAATATCGGTCGCTAATTCTTTGGAAAAATTTCTGCCGTCTTTCAATTCAATTTCACATGTTTCCAGGTAATCCGGATCAACCACCATTACCCGGCTGGAAAACCGCTTCTTTTCACCGGCATCTTCATACAGAAACGGCATGCCCCAATCGCCGCGTCCCGGTAATGCGGATGAGGCGGAGACACTTACGATGTCCGTGGTTTGCAAAAATTCATTTTTAATGGTTTCATACTGCTCAACAATCGCGTCATCATACATCCGCAAAACCACCACTTGTTCTTTGTTGAATCCTAACTTTTTGTTCTTCATGAAATTAAGCTGCTGATAAACAATACCGGAACCGATGATGAGGGCGATTGTGATCGTAAATTGCGCGATCACCAAAACCGTTCGCAATACCGAACGATTCGATGTTTTTAGGTTGATGTCACCTTTCAGGATTAAAACCGGGCGAAAGGCAGAGAGGAAAAACGCGGGATAGGTTCCCGATATAAGCCCCACCAACAGCGCAATTGCTGCCAGCGCGGTCAGCATAAAAAAACCGTTGCTAAAGGTGATGTCCAACGATTTGGCTGCCAAATCGTTAAAATACGGCAGTAGCGATTCGACAATCCCAACTGCCAGAAATAACGCCAAAAAACTGAGCAACAGCGATTCGCTTAAAAATTGCCGAATGAGCTGCCCACGATTGGCGCCGGCAACTTTTCGTACGCCAACCTCCCGGGCGCGTTTGGCGGAGCGCGCTGTGGAAAGGTTCATAAAATTGATGCAGGCAATCAGCATAATAAACACGGCGATGAGGGAGAAAATGTAAACGTAAGCGATGTCGCCATTGGCTTCAAATTCACGAAAAAGATTGGAGTGGAGGTGAATATCTTTAATCGGCTGAAGACGGATTTTGCTGCTATACGGCACATCGTCAGTCATCAGGTATTTATCGATAAAACCGGGAAACTTGTTTTCTAATGCCGCAGTGTTTGCATCACCTTCCAGCAGCAAGTAAACGTGATAATTTCGCATCCGCCATTCTTTCACATACCAGGCCTGGTGGGTTACAAACGACACCAGGTAGTTAAATCGAAAATGGGAATTGTGGGGAACATCTTTCACAACACCGGTGATGGCGAGGTCCATTTCATTATCAAAGGTAAGTGTTTCGCCCAGGGGATCGCTTTCTCCAAAATACTTTTTCGCCATCTTCTCGGTTATGACGATTGAATTAGGCTCTGTTAAAGCGGTTTTCGGATTTCCTTTTATGAGTGGAAAGGTAAAAACATTAAACAACGAAGAATCCGCAAACAGCCCGCCGCTTTCAAAAAACTGTTTATCGCCATAGCGAACCAGGCTGCGTCCAAGAAAACGAAAGCGTACAAAATCGGCCACTTCCGGGTAATCGGTTTGCATGGCTGGCCCCCAGGGCGCTCCAACTCGCGCACTTCCGCCGGTAGGATTTTCCGGATCGTACGTTGTAATGCGGTAAATTTTATCGACTTTTTCGTGAAACGTGTCGTACCCCAATTCATCTTGCACCCACAGCAAAATAAAAATGCACGCGGCCATCCCAATCGATAGTCCCAGGATATTGATGAGGGAAAATGCTTTATTTTTTAACAGGTTTCGGAGGGTGATTTTGATATAGTTTTTAAGCATGACAAGCTCCCTGTATTGTGCCTGGCACACGGCACAAAGCGTAAAATTAAGAGTGCTTTGCGCCACCACGTTAGTGGCCTCTTACGCGGTGCGCTTTGCCTTATACAAATCAACAACTATACCATTGCTGTTTTTATTGAAGTTAGAGAGTTTATTAAATGAGCGGCATGTTCGAAGATAAGACAGGAAGTGTTCGGAAGCGGTCAAGAGTTGTCAAAAAATCAAATGCAAAATTCATTTTTAAAGCGTATCTTTCGCGATATGGAAGCGGTATTAGCGGTAGAAAATATCTCCCTCAGTTTTGGCGGTGTTAAGGCGCTGGCTGATGTGAGCTTCTCGGTAAATAAAGGTGAAATCTTTTCCCTGATCGGCCCCAACGGTGCGGGAAAAACATCTTTGTTGAACAGCGTCAGCGGTTTTTATCAGCCGCAAAACGGCCGGGTTTATTTTGAAGGCCGCGATATTACAAAATTATCCTCTTATAAACGGGCGGAATTGGGCATTGCTCGCACATTTCAAAATATCGAATTATTCAAACACATGACAGTACTCGACAACCTGATGTTGGGCGCGCATATTCATTTAAAATCAAGCTGGCTGGCCGGTGGCATCTATTGGAAATTCGCTGAAAAAGAAGAAATCAAAATGCGCCAGCGGATCGAAGATATTATCGATTTCTTGGAAATTGAGCAGATTCGCTACCAGGTTATCGGCCAGCTTTCCTATGGGTTGCAAAAACGGGTGGAGTTAGGCCGGGCGCTGGCGTTGGAACCGAATATAATTTTAATGGACGAACCAATGGCCGGAATGACAGTGGAAGAAAAACAGGATATGGTGCGCTTCATTATCGATATGAATGAGGAACGTAACGTCACTATCGTTTTAATTGAACACGATATGGGGGTGGTGATGGACATTTCCGACCGTGTAACCGTGCTCGATTTCGGCGAAAAAATTGCCGAAGGCACGCCGGAAACGGTGCGGCAGGATAAGAAAGTGATAGAGGCGTATATTGGGCATAGCTGACGATGCTCGATGCTCGATGCTCGATGCTCGATGCTCGACGCTCGATGCTCGATGCTCGATGCTCGATGCTCGATGCTCGATGCTCGATGCTCG
>CAXHHS010000264.1:0-8393 GCA_964015645.1 uncultured bacterium | reverse complement strand
ACATTTATTAACAAAAATCGACAAGCCGGCCAGCGAGTGTTTATTTATAGATGATAATGCGCTTAACATCGAAGCGGCAAACAAGTTGGGGTTTCACACGATCCACTTCCGATCGCCGGAGCAGCTACGAGCAGAGATGATCAAAAACGATATTTTATAGTTCCATGTTGATAAATTGAATTATGTCCAATATATTTTTCCCAACTCAAAAAAAGGAGGCGTTATGGAAAAGTATCAAAAATTGTTGCACATTTCTTTTGTACTGGTATTATCTCTTGTTCTTGGTTCCGGTTGCTACAGTTTAAAACAACCCGGATCAGCAGTTAGCGAGAGTATTGAAGTTACAAACATGGAAAATGCCGCTGCCGTACATCATTTTCAACGTACTAAAACGGTTAATCATTTTATTTTAGGCCTGGTAAGCCCGGATGATGCCGGTATCGAAGAACTAATTGCGGAAGAAGTGCAAAAGCAAGAGGGAAAAGGAGCGGTTAATGTTACACTGAAGTATCAACAGACATTTGTGAACGGCCTGGTAAATGTACTTACTTTTGGAATTTATTCGCCCTTTACGCTAACGGTTGAAGGAGATGTTGTAAAATAATCGAATCAAGAAACCAAAATTTTAGGAATCTTAAAATGAAAAAATCTTACTTACTCAATTTGAGCATCGTATTGGCCATTGGTTTATTAAGCCAGGGGTGTTTTACCTACCACCAGGTTGGTACAGCAGCAGAAAACAGTATTGAAATGACAAATACTCAAAAAGCACAGACATCTCATCATTTCACAAAAACAAAAACGGTAAGCCATTTTCTTTGGGGCTTGGTAAGCCCGGATAACTCCGGTTACGACGCCCTCGTTTCCGAAGCCGTTGGTGAAAACAACGGTAGCAAGGCAGTAAATGTGAGGGTAAAATATCAACAAACGTTTGTAAATGGTTTGCTTGGTGCAATTACATTGGGAATCTATGCGCCCTTCACGTTAACGGTTGAAGGGGATGTCGTGCAGTAAAATGGAAAAATAAATTCTCCTCCTTACAAAGGAGGAGACAGCTTTGTCGCGTCAGCGGCAAAGCAGAGGTGGTTGAGTGGCATTTATTGGCGATCAAATATATCGTGTTTTACCCGGCTCACACAACCATCCCTGATTTACTACCTTCGGCAGCAAATCTGTCCCCTCCTTTTATAAGGCGGGGAATTTTTATCTCATCAGCATTTTTATTCATAATGACTTCTTTACTCATACCGCAACGCCTTCACCGGATTTGATAGAGCAGCGCGAATTGCCTGGAAGCTAACCGTAAACAATGCGACCAGCACAACCAGTATAGCCGCTAACCCGAATATTAACAAGTTGATATCGGTATGATAAACAAAATTGTCCAACCATTTTTCACCGGTAAAATACGCCAGCGGAAATGCCAGCACACTGGCAATCGCAACCCACTTTAAAAACCTCTTCGAAAGCATCATTACAATTCCACCAACAGACGCTCCCAAAACTTTCCGAATACCGATCTCTTTCATTTTTTGCTCGGTGGTAAATGACGCCAATCCGAACAAGCCCAGGCAGGCGACAAATATGGCGATAAATGCGAACGCGCCAAATAACTTCCCGACATTTTCTTCCGCCTGATAAATTTCAGCAAAATGTTCATCCAAAAAATCGAATTCATAGGGACGATCCGGTAGATGTTCTCGCCAGGTACTTTCAATAAAATCGAGTGTGGCGGGTATATTCTCCGGGCGAATTCGAATTTGCAAATAGTTAAACCGGTTGGAGCGAAAACTCATATATACCGGTTCAATCTCCTGGGTTAATTTATTATAGTGGAAATCTTTTAATACACCGATAACAGTAGCGGTTTTCCCTTCATCGCCGTGTTCAAACTGTTTACCAAGCGGCTCGCTCCACCCTAATTCCCTCACTGCTGTCTCGTTGATAATGATGGCTTCCGAAGTATCGGTTGCAAATTCACGGGAAAAATCCCGCCCCTCTATAATTTCCATTTCCATCGTTTTGATAAAATCGAAATCGACATAAGCGATGCGCATCATAATATTCGTTTCACCATTGGTGCCGGCGACGGTGCGGGTACTTTGGCTGCCGCTCATCCCATTTTCCCCGGAAGCAGCTGATACCCTAACAATATTTGGATTCTCCGATAGCGCGGTTTTTAACACCTCAATTTTACTCTTTTCCTGATCGCTGCGCAGCGGCAAAAAAACTATCTGTTCTTTGTTAAACCCAATATCTTTGTTACGGATATAACGCATTTGGTCTATTACAATTCCGGTATTAATAATTAGTACGATGGCAATTGCAAATTGGGTTACGACTAATACTTTTCGCAAAGTAGAAGAGCGGCCTTCTGCTGTTACATTAAAATTGCCTTTGAGCGTTTGAATCGGCTGGTAAGATGACAGGAAAAAAGCCGGGTAACTTCCCGCAATTATCCCGGAAACCAGCGCGATGGCAATCAATTCCAGTAAAAACGATTTGTATTCGTAGAAATTTAAAAACAGGCGGTCGCCGGAAATTTCCCGAAAAAACGGCAATGCTAATTGCACTAAAATAATCCCTAAAAGCAATGCGATAAACGAAATAATTACCGACTCGCCTAAAAATTGATAGATCAAATCTTTTCGCCGCGAGCCTAGAACCTTTCGTAAACCAACTTCCTTGGCACGTTTCACCGAGCGCGCCGTGGAGAGGTTCATAAAATTGATACAGGCAATCAGCAAGATAAAAATGGCGATAATAGAAAAAGTGTAAATATCATTAATACTGCCTTGATTGCTGTTGTAGGTTTGAAATTTGATGTGATCGGAATACAAGTGAATATCTTTTAGCGGTTGTAAATATAATTCCAGGTCTTTATTCCAGGATTTATCCTCGATATATTTTTTGAGAAACGCCGGAAATTTTGCCTCTAATTCTGCTGCCTGAACCCCATTTTGTAGTAAAATGTAAGTCGCCATCGAGTTAGAATGCCAGCTTTTGAGCCAGCTAAATTTTTCTTCGAAAGTATTAAAAGAGCCGAGCATCCGAAAACTGACATGAGAATTGCGCGGGTAATTTTTAATTACGCCGGTAATGGTAAATTCATGGCCGCCGGTCCAGTTCTCAAGCTGGATCGATTTTCCCATCGGGTCTTCATTCGGGAAAAATTTTTCGGCGACCTCTTCATTAATCACCAGGGAATACGGTTCTGCCAAAGCCGTTTTCGGATCACCATTAATGAATGGAATAGTGAAAATATCAAACAGCTCGCCATCGGCAAATGCGACGCCGCGTTCGTAAAACTGTGTATTGCCAAAGCGCAAAAATGCAGTACCTACAGGCCAAATGCGGGCGGCTTTTTCTACTTCCGGAAAATCCTCCTTGAGCGCCTTTGCCAGCGGCCCCATGGTAACCGCCACATGCTGGCTGGCAATTTTCGGCGGATATTGAATCTCCACCGGGCGATAAATACGATCTGCGTTTTTGTGAAACGTGTCGTAACTCAGTTCATTTTTGATAAATGTAGAGATTAAAATAAACCCTGCCAGCCCAATCGCTAATCCTGCGATGTTGATAAAAGAGTACGTTTTGTTTTTAATTAAATTACGAATAGCGATTTTGAGGTAATTTTTAAACATTCTGCTGCCCCCGGTGATTAGATTTTGTAAATTTGTTATAACAATTCTTTGTAAATTGTCGGTTGTTTGACAACACCAGGCAGCAGAAAGTTTACATCAGCGAGTAAAAGAATTTGGAGCAGCGGTAGAAAAACGAAAATTTTGAATATTTAAATTATTTATGTGATACAAATACCTTTTTATGGATTTTTTGCGATAAATTTGGTAGCTGTTTATAAAAAAAGAATTAAATCATCCTAACAAATATTGAACCGAAAGGAGAGAACGCGAATGAAGATATTAATTACTGGTGGAGCCGGATTTATCGCATCGAATATTGCCGACCGCTATTTGGAACTTGGCCACGAAGTTGTGATTGTCGATAGTCTCATTACCGGTCGCCGAAAAAATGTACCGGAAGCAGCTAAATTTTATGAAATCGATATTTGCGATGAAAAAATCAAAAATATTTTTGAAATGGAACGCCCGGATATTGTAAACCACCACGCCGCTCAAATGGATGTTCGAAAATCCGTTGCTGATCCGGCCTATGATGCCGGCGTCAATATTCTCGGCACCATAAATCTTCTGCAAAACTGTGTAAAATATAAAGTTAAGAAGTTTATTTTCGCCTCTACCGGCGGCGCAATTTATGGCGAACAGGATTATTTTCCGGCGGATGAAAAACATCCGAACCAACCGCTGTCTCCTTATGGCATTACAAAATTATCCTGCGAAAAATACCTGTTTTTTTATAACGATACCTTTGGATTAAATTATACGGTACTGCGCTATGCCAACGTTTATGGCCCCCGCCAAAACCCCCATGGCGAAGCCGGTGTGGTGGCAATTTTTAGCCAGCGGATGTTACGAAAAGAGCAGCCGGTCATTAACGGCGAAGGTACGCAAACCCGCGATTATGTGTTTGTAGGCGATGTGGTAAAAGCCAACGAGTTAGCCCTGACCGGCGGCGATCAAAAGATTTACAATATCGGCACGGGCATCGAAACCGATGTTAATGAGCTTTTCCGAAAAATAGCCTCGCACATGGATCACGAAGTAGAAGAAATACATGGTCCCGGTCAGCCCGGGGAGCAAATGCGCAGCGTGCTGGATGCATCTTTTATTAAATCGGAGTTGGGATGGGAACCGTCGGTAAACATTGACGGTGGGTTAAAACAGACAGTTGATTATTTTAAAAACAATTAGTTTGAATAATGTGTTTAAGTGTTTGGGTATTCTTGTGTTCAAGTATTGTAGGAATCTAATTCCATAAAAACTCGAACACTTGAAAACTCGAACACAATAACACTCACAACAATTTTTCCCCGCAATACTTACAATACACCGCATCAGCATCATGCCCTTCCCCGCTGCAATGTTTGCAGACGCGGCTGGTTACTTCTCCCTCGGACATCGAACGTGATAATTCTACCGTTACAATTCCGGTTGGGACAGCAATAATTGCGTAACCGGTAATCATCAACATCGCTGCCAATGCCTGCCCGATATTAGTTTGCGGGGCTATATCGCCGTAGCCGACGGTTGTGATAGTCACAATCGCCCAATAAATACTGCGCGGAATACTGGTAAATCCATTTGCGCGCCCCTCTATCAAGTACATCAAAGAACCGACAATAACGACCGAGATCGATACCGCGTACAAAAACACAAAAATTTTACGGCGGCTGGCATACAAAGCGCGTTTCAGCATATTGGCTTCACTGAGATATTGAACCAATTTGAACACCCGGAATACTCGTAAAATCCGCAACAGTCGAATTACCAGAAAATACTGGCTGCCGGGTAAAAAAATGCTGGCATACGTCGGAATGATTGCTAGCAAATCGATAATTCCGAAAAAACTGCGAGCGTACGCCCAGGAATTTCCCACGCCTGTTAATCGCAAAATATATTCAATTGTAAACAAGATGGTGAATATCCACTCCGCAATATAAAGCGTTTTACCATATTGCGTTCGGATATTTTGCACGCTATCCAACATCACCACAGCCACACTCAGTAAAATTGCGAGGATTAAGGCAACATCAAAGGCCTTTCCGGCAGGTGTATCCGCCTCAAAAATGATTTCATGAATTTTATGCCGCCAGACGGTTTTGGGAGTGTTAGTGCGTTGCTCGCTCATAAGTTCCAAATTTTACTCGTTCTTATGCTCCGAAAAATCGTTTTAAAGTTATTGATAAAAATGTAATTATCCAAATTGATAAACGCTTGATAATTTTCTATTAATTTTGCAAACTACATGCCCGAATCTAAGTTTGTATTGCCAAATGAAATTTTACAGAAAAATCTCTTACGTTTTTTTTATAGCAATTTTCCTAGCTCCTGAACTTAAACTCAAACTTTCAGCGAAAGATGATATAAGTGCATTGGGCGCCAAAACAGATTCGATATGGATTGAGCCATTCACCAGTATGGAATTTGTTTTGATTCCGGCAGGGAAATTTTTGATGGGAATCCCGGATGCTGAGAAGATTCGGGATGAGGATGCCCCGCTACACCCGGTACGAATTTCGAAAGATTTTTTTATTGGCAAATACGAAGTTACCCAGGGTCAATGGCTGGCAATTATGAATGAAAACCCCAGCAAATTTCAAGATTGCGGTCTAGATTGCCCGGTAGAAAATGTTAACTGGTTTGAGGTTCAGGAATTTATAAAGCGTTTAAATCAAACGGTTGCGGAAACAACTTCCGCAGAAATCAAATTTCGGCTACCGGCGGAAGCGGAGTGGGAATACGCCTGCCGGGCTGGTACTGAAACGCCTTTTTCTACCGGCCAAAACTTAACGACCGGCCAGGCAAACTACGATGGAAACTATCCATATCCGAATTTTCCGGCGGGGATTTACCGTGATTCGCCGGTAAAAGTAGGCAGCTTTCCCCCAAATCCCTGGGGTGTTTACGATATGCACGGTAATGTTTGGGAATGGTGCCAGGATTGGTATTGTCCATACCCGGCTAACGAGGTTGTCGATCCGGTTGGAAATTGTGATTCCGGTAAAAGAGTAATCCGCGGCGGAAGCTGGTATTTTAACGCCGAAAGTGCTCGCAGCGGGCGGCGTTATACGCATTCTCCTGAAGATCGCGGCCCAAGTCTCGGGTTTCGCCTGGTGAGGGAAAATCCTTAATTCGCGTCTTTTATCTAAATCCACAAAAGCAGGCCGATTGCCCCGGCTAAAATTACCAGGAAAGCCAATAATAGAATCAGCGCACTATTTGTAGAACCTGGCGGATCGGGAATAGCGGCGAGTTCTTGCGGCGTTTTTGCCTGGCGGCGGGCAATTTCCAATTTCAGACTCTCTTCCCCCTTATTCATCGCCCAGCGATGGTTAGCGGAGAAGATAGGCTTTAACAAAAAAGATAGGCTTTTCAGCAATGGTTTATCGGCGCTGACTTTCCAATCGTAAATGATATTTACCCAATCATCATCTTGCTTGAAATCCCAGGTTCCCCGGCCGTTAAAATCACCTTTGGCAGCAATGGTGCTGCCAAAGGGCTTGCGGGATTCAAGAACTTCAAACTCCCAGAGCAGAGTATACGGCAACCAGCCTTTAGTGAACAGGCGAACCTGTTTGCCCACACCGTTTTTGCCGCCGGGTTTTATCTGTTCTACTTTTAGATAAACGCTAGGCCACCAGCGGGTTAGCTCGGTTGTTGTGCTGATAATGTCGTAAACTTCTTCTACCGTGCTTTTAACGCGCCAGTTAGTGATAAAATGATATTCGTTGTTTGCCATGTCTTTTCTGAACTTTGTCGAACCGCTGGAGCCTATTCTCCAAATTGGCGAAGATGATGATCGAAATGACGATAAGAAAGTCTTCCCCACATATCACCGGTCATTTTGCCGAAAAGAGGGTGCAGAGGCCACTCTTGCTTGCGATCCGATTCCCCAAACCGGTGAGCCAGTTTTTCAAGTTTGTTAATATCTTCATTCCAGGTTTCCGGCGGGTTTGTGAAGGCTTCTTTGGGCGCTTGCGCTTTACCTTTTGGCCAGGGTACAAGGCTAATCATTATCCAGTTGATCGGCCAGTGACGAAACGGGCCGGCCGGTGGCGCAGTGGCAATATCGCCTAACCCCATGCGCAATTGATCGCTGAGATGGCAGATCATTTGGCTGGCATTCATTGTTCCCCAATGGGCAGAACTGTCGGGATTGATTCGGTTTAGCCGTTTAAGAATCTCGGATCGGGCTTTTTCCTGAAAAAAGGATTTCATAGAGAACCCTCTATATTAAGCAGACAGAATTTAGCTGATTTTTTGAAATCTGCCAACAATATTTTTGCTTCAATCTGAAATTAGCATAAAATAAAACACATTGCCCGGAAGTATAAAAGGCTGTCATTTCTTCCGCTTTAGCCTTACATTAAACGCAATAAATCAATATTCTGAGGTCGTTCAAATGCAAAAACAAGCCAGCAAACTTTTCACACCGGAAGAATATTTAGCATTGGAAGAAGCCGCCGAATTCAAAAGCGAATATTACCGGGGCGAAATTTTCGCTATGGCCGGAGCTTCTGCAAATCACAATCGAATTGTAATGAACCTCGCCTCTAATTTAACCCCTGCTCTTAGTGGAACTCCATGTGAGGCTTTTATGAGTGATATGCGAACCAGGGTTGAAGTCCAAGACGCTTTTTGTTATCCGGATATTACAATAATCTGCGGCGATCTTCACAAATATAAAAACCGGAGTGATACTGTTTTAAACCCGATAATAATTTTCGAAGTCTTATCCAAATCCACCGAGAG
>CAXHHS010000263.1:0-8403 GCA_964015645.1 uncultured bacterium | reverse complement strand
GTTGTATGGGATGCCCCAACCCAAAAAGACGCATTTACCTGGCGCGGCATGATGGAAGCAAATGCCCTGCGCGAATTCCTTTCCGATACTGATTGGGGCGAATTGGATTACCTCCTCATCGATTTACCACCGGGAACCGATAAACTGCCCAACATCATCGATTTGTTGCCACAGCTTTCCGGTACGATTATCGTTACCATTCCTTCCGGCATTTCGCAATTTGTTGTCGCGAAATCCATCCTTATGGCCAATGAATTGTTGAAAACACCAGTAATCGGGCTGGTAGAAAACATGTCCGCCTACATCTGCGCAAAATGCGGCAAAACGGAAGACTTATTCCCCACTGGCCACGTAGAAAAGCTAGCGGCGGAAAATAACATTCCCTTTCTCAGCAAAATCCCTTTCGACCCCCGTATTGCCATGGCTGCTGATGAAGGCAAATTTTTCACCCAACAACACCCGGATATCCCGGCCCGTAACGCGATTTTCCAAATCGCAAAAAAGGTAACGCGATTTTCCAAATCGCAAAAAAGAGGATACAAAATGAAATTCCTATGCATCGAATGCAACGAAGCAATGAAACTAAAAGAAACTCGCGGCCCGGATGACGGCTCGCTAACTGTCATATTTGGCTGCCCGCAATGCAACCGCGAAATCGGTATGTTAACAAACCCCATGGAAACTCAAATGGTGCGTTCCCTCGGCGTAAAAGTCGGCGGCAGAACCGTTCCGGCAGAGCCGATGGAAACGGTAAAAAATTCTCTTTCGGAACAACGAGAGGATATTTCCGCAGCCAATAGCCACTCCCATGAAACGCCTTCCCAACCAACAGCACAAGAAAACAATGAGAGCAAATGTCCTTTCTCCGGCGCAGTTGCGGATGCATTTGCCAAAGACGAAAGCCAGTTAACCTGGACCCAGGAAGCGGAAGAACGCCTGGAACGCATCCCCTCCTTTATTCGTCCAATGGTACGCAAAAGCATCGAACAACACGCAACAGAAAAAGGCATTAGCGAAATAAATGCAGAAGTGATGGATGAAATGCGAAATGTTGTGGGAATGAAGTATTCTTAGGTTGAATGTACTTTGCGTGGTTTGAAATTTTAGTTTTTATTCTCCAGTGTTTCCGGTTTTCAAGTGTTCAAGTATTCAAGTATTCAAGTAAAAACAACACCTTAACACTTGAGAACTTGAACACTCGACTATCTACAAAAATAAAGTTATCAACCACGAATGAAGTATGCGAGGTCAATTTTTACCTCGACAATGACCTTCCAAACCCCTTTCCACTTTAAATTTTCGTCCCTCCTGAGCAACATTTCATCATCCATAATTATCCCTCCATCCCAATCACATATTTTTTAATCCCTGCTTCCTACCATCCAATCCCAATCCGGTTGAAATATTTTAAAACCGCCCTATCTTTAGAACAGCAGCATTAGCAACGCTGCCAACTGTTTCCAAAAATAAAATTGCCCTCGTCCCCGTCTCTCTGTCACCATACGGGGGCGGGGGCAAAAAATTTAACGAATAAATATAGCAGAGTATGAAACACTTTTAACGAAAAATTTATGCCTCCGCCCCGTCTCTGTCTCCTTACGGGGGTGGGGGTATTTTTTTGCTGCCACGTATATTTGTAACAAAATCAACCCAATTCTCAACCCATAAAGTTTCGTTCAAGCGCTATGGCCGTACTCTGTACAGCCTGTTAAGAGGTGTACTTTATACGATTCATTAATCTTGCATGTTTAACCAGACCAAGGAGGATGTTGCCTATGATTTAGCCATCGTTGCCCCCGTTTGATCTTAGTAGGCCATTTCAGAAATCGTTGTAGGGTTTACTTGAGTGCCCACTATGCTTCGACTCCGCACAACATGATGCAGTGTCATCCTGGGCGGAGTCGAAGGGTGACAAACCTTACACGTAATTATGAAAAGCCCTACGAAGGGTTGGGTTTGCTTTTTCCAACCGCTATTAATTGGTAATTAATCGATCCTAAAATTTAGGAGATAATGAGAAATGAAAAACAAACTGCTTTTAGTAGCATTTATGGTGTGCTTGCCGGCATTTATGTTTGCGCAATCTGCCGGTAAAATTGTCGGAGTTGTAACCGACAAATCCAGCGGCGAAGCGCTGCCGGGCGTTAACGTTCTGATTGATGGAACGACTTACGGCGCAGCGACGGATGTCGATGGGTTTTTCGTAATTCTCAACATTCCGGTAGGTGTGTATGATGTGCGGGCTAATTTTATCGGTTATAGCGATGTCGTGATTACCGGTATTCGAGTCTCTGCCAGCACCACCACAGAAGCGAATTTTGAGATGGATGAAGCCAGCGTTCAAGGCCAGGCAGTGGTGGTTACCGCTGTTAAGCCATTGGTAGAAAAACACGTAACCCAAAGCGTTGCGCTGGTAACTTCCGAAGACCTGGAAAACATCCCGGTACGCGGGTTTAACAATGTTATGGCATTGCAAAATAGCGTTGTGGTTCAGGATGGCAACATCCACATTCGCGGTGGCCGAAATGAAGAAGTCGGGTATTATGTTGATGGCGCATCATCGGTTAACCCGCTGTCAAATACCCAGGCAATTTATATTATTCAGGAAGCCGTGGAAGAATTCCAGGTACTGGCCGGTGGCTACACCGCCGAATTTGGCGGCGCAAACTCCGGTATCATCCGTACGGAATATAAAACCGGTGCGCGTGACTGGCACTTTTCGTTCAATTTCCAAACGGATAAATTTGCCGATGGAGAAAATGGCGGCGAATTTTTAGGAACCCAGTCTTTTGGCCATCATGTTGGCGTTGCCACAATTAGCGGCCCATTGGGAACCGACAATATCCGTCTGTTTGCTGCGGTCGAAAATAACGATCAGGATGACCGCCTGCGTCGCTTTAGCGATGGGTTTGATTTTACCCGTGTTGACCTGAATGCCGTAAACCCCAATGTAATTGCCGGTACGCCGGATACCGTTAGCTTTAGTTATCCTGACGGCTTTACCCCTCTCAACGGCTTTGAGCGCTGGGCAGTAAACGGCACATTATTGTTCGATTATTCCCCGATTAGTTTTCGGGTTAGCGGTTCCTGGCAGGATGCCGAGACTTACCAAAATCGCCGGCCGCAAACCAATTTCCTGAATACGCGCCAGGGGTTTTTTGATAATCAGTCGCTGCTGCTAAGCGGTAAGTTGACGCATGTATTGAGTCCTAAAACCTTCTACAACGTTAGTGTCAGCTATTACCAGCGGCAACTCGAACGAAAAGACAACTGGTTTGGCGGTGATTGGCAATCCTGGTACGATGGCAACAAGATTTCCGAATTGACCAATGGCGAAGTTCAGTTCCGCCCGGTAAATCAAGGCGACCTGAATGCCTGGCTGCCGCCGCACCATTATTCTTTTAACGGAATTCCTTTTGCCCGTAACGGCCACCCGGCAATGTTTACCGATGCGGATCCATCCATCACCAATCGCGTGGTTTATCGCAATGAAAAAGAAAACTACATTGGCGGCGCGATTGATTTTGTAAGCCAAATTGGCAAACATCATGAAATAAAGGTTGGTGCCAGTACTCGCCGGTATACCGCCCGCAAGTTCGAAATTGAACCAAAGGTGATGAACCTAACCGAGCAATTTGAAAGTGGCGTTGCCGAGAGTGTCAATCCCGGCATTTGGGCCAGCCAGGGAGAATTTGACGGTTATGGGTTTGATATCTATGGCAATGAGATCGACGATTTCGTTTCTTTCGGCGATTCGGTTTTTATGGATGCACCTCGCAATCCGCAGTTCAGTGCAATTTACGCTCAGGATAAAGTCGAATTTAGCGACCTGATTGTTAATTTCGGGCTACGGTGGGATATTCTGAACACCGATGACAAACGACTGATCGATCCCGCAAACCCAGCTCTCGATACCCGTACGAATTTAATACGGCCAGAGGCATTCGAGGATGTTCCGACCTTTAGCCAAATTAGCCCGCGCTTAGGCGTTTCATTCCCGGTTAGTGAAAAAACCGTATTCTACGGCCAGTATGGCAAATTTATCCAAACGACGGAATTGAATGATGTTTATTACGGCGTTTACGGATTTAGCGATCAAATCACCAGCGGTGGTAACTTTTTTACCTCGCCCATTGGATTTGGTCTTGATCCGATTAAAACCACGTCTTATGAAGTTGGATTCCGCCAGCAATTAGGTGGCCACGCAGCCGTGGATATTACCGGTTTTTTCCGCAACGACAAAGGCCAGATCAACGTCATTCAGCAGCGCGTTCCGGCAAATTCGCAAATTTCGTCTTATAACCGGATCGTAAATGGCGATTTTGTTACGACCAGGGGTTTGGAACTTAAGTTCAACCTGCGCCGGATTAACCGCTTGCAAGGGCAGGTTAACTACACCCTTACCAAAGCCGAAGGCACCGGTTCTGCAGAAACCGCCTACTTAGGCGCTATCGCTCGCAATACACCGGCACCCACACGGGTTTCTCCGCTAAACTTTAACCAGGAGCATAAAGGATCGATTATCCTGGATTATCGTTTTGGCCGGAATGATGGTGGGCCGCTTTTTTCACAGTTAGGTTTAAATACCATCTTCTCTTTTAACAGCGGCCATCCGTTTACGTTCGTAGACTTTGCGCCGGGCGGCCAAATCAATGCTTACGATGCCGGTGTGGATTATATGATCGATACCCGTACTCGCCAGGCATTGGAGCCGATTGGGTCTTCGACAACGCCCTGGAACTTCCTGGTTGATTTGCGACTGGATAAGACCTTCCAGCTACTCAACAGCCTGGATGTAACGCTGTATTCCCGGGTAACCAACCTGTTCAACACCAAGAACACCATCAACGTTTACCAGGGAACCGGAAATGCCGATGATGATGGATATTTATCCCGCTCGGAATATTCGGAAAGTTTTATCAATGCCAATGGCGGCGAAGAATATGTGGATTTATTCCGCCAAATCAATTTGGTGAATGGCGGTTCATATTATTCCCAATTAGCCCTGGAATTATTCGGCCAGCCCAGGCAAATATTCTTCGGCTTAAAGTTGGCATATTAAAAGTTTGAAGTTACAAAGTGCCTAAAGTAAAAAAGTTTGCAAGTTTGCAAGTGAGCTAAAATGACTAAAGTTTAGTTTTAACTTTAGCTCACTTTAGGCACTTTTAACTTTAGATCACTTAATCTAAAGGAGTGCTAAAATGATGAAAATCAAGAAATCAATATTCTGGCACCTGGTTTTGACGGCAACCTTGCTGCTCTTTTTGAGCTTTGCCGCTCAAGCAAAACCAAAAGATAAACGGGTGTCTCGTAACTTGAACAAAAACACTGCCGTACAATCGACTCGAACGATTGTCAATATTGGTAACTGGACGTACTGGATGCAGTGGGATGGAATGAGCGGCAACGATCCGATTACCGGAAGCTCCGGTGGGTTATATCCCCGCGGAACCGTCAGCACCATTTTTGCCGATGGATTTATTTGGGGCGGTATTGTTGATGATCCCAGTAATCCCTTTCCGGTGCGAGTTGGTGGTTCGACCTATATCAGCGGCGCTGTTCCCGGTTATATTAATGATAACGGCAGCCGGGTTGATCCAACCCAGGATAGCCGAATTCGCATTTATCGAATTCGGGCAGATTGGGAATCCCTAACTCCCTCCCTGGTAACGCGCGATGCAGCGGAATTAAACGGCATTGCCGAAGGTGCAGTCACCGAAGCACAACAATTGGCAGTGCTAGACCAATATGAAGCTGACTGGAACGAATGGCCGGTAGATCTGGGCGCGCCATTTAATGATTTGAACGGAAATGGCGTCTATGAACCGGAACAAGGGGAAACCCCCGGTATCGCCAATGCCGACCAGGTTGCCTGGGCAGTAATGAATGACCTTGACGCCTCGGCAGTTAATGACTTCTCCGGCGCACCCTCTATGGGGCTGGAATACCAGGCTATTGGCTGGGCTTACAACCAGCCCAACGCAGCATTAGGCCAGATTATCTTCAAAAAATACACGTTTATCAACCAATCCCAATTCCGGATTGATTCCATGTATTGCTGCCAATGGAGCGATCCTGATTTAGGCAGCTATGGTGATGACGTTGTTGGTAACGACAGCTTGTTAAGCCTGGGCTTTGTCTACAATGGTGGTGCTGCGGATGCGACCTACAACGGTATTGGCCGTCCTCCCGCATCTGCCGGGTATGACTTTTTCCAGGGACCCTTAGTTGCCGGTGCTGCCGGTCAGGATTTAAACCTGAATGGCATTGATGACGCCAGCGATACCGGTATCTTCAACCTGCAAAGAACTGAGTCAGGATTTATTAATCTGCCGATGACGTCTTTCGGGTTCTTCGCTGCCGGCGATCCGCTCATCAGTGATCCGCCTTTAGGTGATTATGATGGTACTCGTGGCTGGTATAATCTTCTACGTGGATTTATCCCCACGTTTGACATCGAAAACCCCACACCGTTTACCCACCGTGATGGTGCGTTTACAGGCCGTGTCACCAAATTCCCGTTGAATGGTGATCCATTTGACGCCATTGTTAATGGTAATACTGCAACGGATATCGATGCTCGTGGCGCCAACCTTTCTCCTGCTGACCGCCGCCTCTTATTGGCAACCGGTCCTTTTGTGATGCAGCCGGGCGATGTGCAGGAAATCGTAGTCGCATTAATGGGTGGCGAAGGCTCTTCCGATCCGAACGATCCTATTGCCTATTTAAAAGCCGTAAATGTAGTAAAATCAACCGACCAGGTTGCCCAGCAGTTGTTTGATGACCTGTTTACTACTGTTCCCAAACCACCGGAACAAGCGAAAGCAGTCGGCATCCCATTTAGAAATCATATCGTTCTGGAATGGGGCAGCGATGCAGCAGCTGTTTCCGCCACGGAAAGAGATGATCCCAACACCGGTTATAACTTTGAAGGCTACAATGTCTATCAATTACCGGCCTCTAATTCAACCTTGAATGAAGGCGTCAGAATCGCCACATTTGATAAGGTAAATGGCATTACCAGGATTAAAGGCAAACGCCTCCTCAACGAAACCGGCTCTGTAGAGGTTGTTACCGTGCAGTTTGGCAGCGATAATGGCATCCGGCGCCATTTTACTGTTGATCGCAACTTCCTCACCGGCGGCGAGCTATGGCCGGGCAATGAGTATTATTTTGCCGTAACCGCTTATAATTACAACGACTTCAGTGCGGTTGCGCCATTGATTGAAGACAGCACTCTGGAATCCGGCGCTACCATTTTAACCGTCGTGCCCCAGGACCCTAATCCCGGCGAACGATACCAGGAAACCGGAACGTCTCTCGACATCGATCTTTCCCAGAATAACAGCGACGGCCAGGTTTCGGTAGAAGTTATTGATGCCACTTCGCTTATCGATGGAAATTACGAAGTATTTTTTACCGAATTCGAAGATACGGTCCATCACACCACCGAAATACTCTGGAATCTCCGCCGTAATGGTGAAGTCCTTGTCGCGGATCAACACCAGGCAAGCTCGCTGGATGAAAGAAATGACCAACCAATTGCCGATGGCCTTCAGGTAAAAGTATCCGGCCCTCCTCCCGGCGTTAATCCCGGCGGTCAGGGCGAAGGTTGGGATGTTCCTTCCGGAACCCGCCGATTTACCTGGGCAAATGCCAATTTTGGATGGGAAGGCTTTAACGGCGCAATCGGATGGGGCAGCCCGGCCGGGCCAAACGGCTTTGGCGGCGCTCCGATATCCGCAGAGCCGATTCCGCCGGATCAATTGAAACCGGTATTGCTCCAATTAGCAACGGTCGATACGGATGGCAACTTCGATCCGAATGATCCTAATGTGTCTTACGGCTATCGTTACCTGCGAAATGCACCGAACCCACCCGCGGATCCCAGCTTTGTGCCGTTTATCTTTAACACCGCTTCGACATATGATTTCCAGATTTTTGAAAAGAATGTTCCGCTTTCGGCCTGGGATATCAGCGATCCCGATAATCCCCGCCGCCTGGTGGTTGGATTTCTGGAAAATAATGTTGCCGGTGGTTTGGTGGATGGCATCTATTTCCCCGGTGATAACAATGTCTACGAAAATACCGGCAGCGCAGGGCCGCGAGAATGGTTATATATCTTCGACGCCGACTACAGCGAAACCGTAAGTGCGGAGTTTTCTCAGAACCTGTTAACCACTCCATTTCCGATCATGTTCTGGTTAACCGTTAACCGTCGCGGCGATGTACCGTTCTCGCCGGGTGGTTCCGGGGAAGACCAGTTTAGCATTATCCCCACCAAGCCGATTACCGCGAATGATCTGTTCACATTTACAACCACTGCGCCGGTAAGGGGTGATGAGGCAATGGCTCGCGGCGATGTTGAGAACATCAATGTGTTCCCGAATCCTTACTATGCCT
>CAXHHS010000262.1:0-8415 GCA_964015645.1 uncultured bacterium | reverse complement strand
AGATGCAATGGAGTCTCGTGGGCTCGGAGATGTGTATAAGAGACAGGATCGGCGTTTCGCGCCAATGGTATAAAAGGTTAAGTATACGTGTATCAAAACACCAGCGTTCCGGATGTTTCACCTTTATGTAACAGCAGGCTTTTTTGATGCTTCTTTGTTTTGAGGTGAACGATATTCGTCTGCGTTTCAAATTCTTTGAGAAAAAGAAGGCTGATGATGCCCACTTTCTGCACTTCTGTTACACCCTTTATTTCCAGAAAGCACCAGGTAACTTCCAGCTCTACTTCTTTGCCCAAATATTCTATTTGCTGCGGCTGGTCGTTTAGGGCTAATTTAAATTTGCTGCGAATATAGTTCGAAATTAATCCATCGGCATTTTTCGATTCTTTGCCGGAGCCGAGGTGTAGTTTTTCGGCGTTATCCTGTTCCAGCACTGTTTCCAGGTCATCCGTAAAAAACCTCAGCGTGATCTCAAATGAACTGGAATCTGCATTATGATCGATTTGGCAGATGGAAACATAAAAGGGATGGCCAAACCCGCTTACCGTAAATAACAGTAAACTCCAGGATAGTAATTGAAGCGTTGAGAATTTTATTATTAGCGTGTTCATTTTTTAATAATTATGCGTTATGTTATACTTTTGTTAGGGCTGCTCGGCCGCTTTTTTTCGACAGGATGAACTGGATTATCAGGATTTAATCAAAAAACGTTTCTTTGGCTAATCAAATAAAAATCCAAACTTAGCCAAAGATATTTTAAATTTCCAACCGATATCTAAATCCGCTGGAAAAATCGAAGCCAGGAATTCGCCTAAGAACCATTTTCTAAACCATTGGAGCTGCAAAGTGAAGCATCTTATTTTATTCTCATTGATCATTTTTGTGTTCGCCTCTATCATTTTTCCGGTTTCTATCATCGCCCAGGAAAAGACTGCCAAAGACCGCCTTGAGGAGCGGGAAAATATCAATCGCAATAAATTTCGCCAATTAGAGCAGGAGTTGCCGACGCCCAATGATTATCGCACGGCGTCCGGTGCGCCGGGGCACGAGTACTGGCAGCAGCGCGCCGATTACGATATTAAAGTGGAACTCGATGACGAAAACCAGCGAATTTCCGGCAGCGAAACCATCACCTATTACAACAATTCGCCGGATGTGTTAACCTATCTTTGGGTGCAACTCGATCAAAACGTACGGGCGAAAGATTCTGACCGCGATCTTACCAAAACGATGACCATCGAAGACAGTATTAGTTTTAAGGATTTCAGCAAGCTGCATATCGATTTTGACGGCGGTTTCAAGATCGATTATGTGAAAGATGCCCGGAATAACGACCTCTCCTATTTTATCAACAAAACCATGATGCGCGTCGATCTCCCGCGCCCGATGAAGCCGAAAACATCCTTTTCCTTCAAAATTAAGTGGGAATATAACATCAACGACCGGATTAAAATGGGCGGGCGTTCCGGTTACGAATATTTTAAGGAAGATGATAATTACCTCTACACCATTGCCCAATTTTATCCGCGCATGGCGATGTATAACGAGGTATACGGCTGGCAAAACAAACAATTTTTAGGGCGGGGCGAATTTACCCTGGTGTTTGGTGATTATAAAGTGAGCATTACCGTTCCGGCAGACCACGTGGTGGCCTCAACCGGCGTGTTGCAAAATCCGCAGCAGGTGTTGAGCGCGCAGCAGCGTGAGCGTTTCAATAAATCCCGCACGGCAACCGAGCCGGTGTTGATTATCACGGAAAACGAAGCGCGCAATACCGAAAGCTCCCGTTCCAAGGATAAAAAAACCTGGATTTTTCACGCCGAAAACGTGCGTGATTTCGGCTGGGCCAGCTCCCGCAAGTTTATTTGGGACGCCATGGGCGTCACATTTGGCAACCGCACAGTAATGGCGATGTCCTATTATCCGAAAGAAGGTAATCCGCTGTGGGAGCAATATTCCACGAGAGCGGTAGCGCATACGCTGCGAATCTATTCTCAATACACCTTCGATTATCCCTACCCGGTGGCGATTTCCGTGCATGCTAAGGATATCGGGATGGAATATCCCATGATCTGCTTCAACTTTGGCCGCCCGGAGGAAGACGGTACTTATTCCGAACGCACCAAATACCGGATGATCGGTGTGATCATCCACGAAGTGGGGCATAATTATTTCCCGATGATCGTCAATTCCGATGAGCGCCAATGGACCTGGATGGATGAAGGGTTGAACAGTTTTTTGCAATATCTCACCGAGCAGGAATGGGACCGCGAATATCCTTCCCGCCGCGGCCCGGCGCATAAAATTGTCGATTACATGAAGGGCGACAAAATAAACCTTTCCCCGATTATGACCAACTCGGAACTGATTCATCAATTCGGGAACAATGCGTACGCCAAACCGGCCGCAGCGTTAAACGTTTTGCGAGAATCTGTATTGGGACGGGATTTATTCGACTTCGCCTTTAAAGAATATTCGCAGCGCTGGATGTTCAAACACCCCACGCCGGCGGATTTATTTCGCACACTGGAAGATGCTTCCGGCGTCGATCTCGACTGGTTCTGGCGCGGCTGGTTTTACACTACCGATCACGTGGATTTAGCGATTGAGCAAGTGAACTGGTTTAAAATAGACACCCGCGATCCCGACCTGGAAAAACCGGTTGATAAAGTGGAAAAGGAACGCGAGCCGGATTACATTACCGAGCTTCGTAATAAGGAAGATATTCCCGAAAGCGTAGTAGAAAAAGACCCGGCAACCCGCGATTTTTATAATGAGTATGACGAGTACAGCGTATCGGTCATTGATCGGGAAGATTTCGAAAAATATTACGACAAACTGAAACCGGAAGACCAGGCGCTGCTGAATAAAGATTTCAATTATTACGAAGTGCGCTTTTCCAACCTCGGCGGATTGGTGATGCCCTTGATCCTGGAAATTGAATATGACGACGGCAGCAAGGAATTAAAGCGCATTCCGGCGGAGATTTGGCGCTATAACAATTACGAAATCCGTAAAGTTCTTGCCACCGAAAAAGAAATCCGCAGCATTACGCTCGATCCCTACCTGGAAACCGCCGACGTGGATATGAGCAACAACTACTGGCCGCCACGCCCGCAGCCCACCCGCTTTAAACTATTCAAAAAGAAAAAGGAAAAAGAGAACAAAATGCAGCGCCAAAAACGCGCGGAAGAAAAAAGGGAGAAAGATGTGGAAGCGCAGTTGATGGAGACGGGGAGCAAATAACAAATTGTTTAAGGGTAAGCAGTGCGCAAGTAGGCAGTAGACAAAAAAGTTGCTTAATAAAATCCGGTTCGCATATTTGCCCATTAGGGGAATAGAGATTGCAACTGCTTACGATAATTTCGGCTGAGTTTTAACGATTCACCGGTATCCAACAATACAATGTAATCGCCTTTTTGATAAGGCTGTAATTCCGTGATTCGCTCTATATTAACAATCGTCGAGCGGTGAATTCGGAGGAAATTTTTGGGAGAAAGTTTTTTCTGGATTTCATTCATCGATTCTCGCAAAAGATGCGTTTTGCTACCAGCATGAATTTTTACATATTGATCCGCCGCTTCAATCCAATCAATATGCTCCACTTTTACAAATCGAATAAGCCCGTTAGACTTAATTGCCAACCGCTCCCGATAGCCTGAATTCTGTATGGCAGAAGCCTCCGGGGGCCGGTTTCCATAGAAGTATGATATTGCATAATAAATTCCCAAAACCAACCAGTAAACGGCAAAATCAAAACTAAATCGAAGTGAAAGAAAATCCATATAGTTTCCACTAAGCCAGCTCCAATTTAACGTTTCACGAACGTAGCCAACAAAAGAAGCATAAAACGCAATATAAACTAATGCGATAAAAATGCTGGCAAACAGATGCACAATTAATGGCGAAATCCAGCGGTCGCGTTGAAATGGAAATTGTCTTCCCAATTGAATAATCAGCAAGCTCAAAATTGCCCAAACCGACCACAACGCAACCTGGGAAAAAAGGATTTCCGGCAATATAACGCTGCGTCCCGTGACAGAAAATCGCCAATAGATTTGCATGGTCGAAAAGGCAACCGGCAAGAGCCAAATTCCGGCAACCAGAAACCACTTTGACCAGTGTGATTCAAAAAGATCGCCGGATTTTCTAACGGCAAATAGCGGTTTTTTTATCGATTTGCTTGGCATTGCAAATACGCCTTTAAAGTATGCGTACGTTTATAGCGCGATCACCGCGCATTTCCCGTTTAACATCAAAACCAACTTTTGCACCCTCTCGCAACGGCGCATTTCTGGATTTCGGGTGAATATCCTGCTTGGAAAAGTATACATCGTCATCATCTTCGGTTACGATAAATCCGAACCCTTTTAAAGCATCATACATTTTGATATAACCAAGTTGCATCTCACATCTCCTTGTGTTTTTTAGATAAAAATTTTAAGTTTCTTCTGGCAATATTGCAACCACTAATCATTTATTTCTCTGTATATCTGCCTGATCTGTGGTTAATATTCGGCTTTTAAAGGTAGGAAATCAGGTGAAAAAATTACGCAACTTCTGGGATTTGTTAGTAATGACCGGCCAAAAGTGGAATATGGATAACATTCCCTGGTTATCGGCAGCGCTGGCGTATTATACCTTATTTTCCCTGGCGCCGGTTTTTATCATTGTTGTGGTAATCGGCGGCGCTGTTTTTGGCGAAAGCGCAGTTAAAGGCCAAATTGTGGAATACCTGGGCGGCCTCATTGGATTGGGTAGTGCAAATGCCATTCAAAAAATGATTGAAGCCGGAAAAGATTTGGCCACATTTTCGATTGGCAACATCCTGGGATTGATCGTTATTTGGATTGCAGCGACAAACGCATTCTCGCATCTAAAAAGTACGCTAAACCAAATTTGGGCGGTACCATCAAAAGAAGGGCACTGGATGGGGAATTGGGTAAAAGAGGTCGTCATCACCCGTATTGTGTCTATCGGTATGATTTTGATGATCGGTTTTTTGCTCTTGCTATTGGTGATCATTGACATTAGCCTGGCAAAATTCGACGAAGTTTTGTCGCAATTCCTCCCCGCTTTTGATTTGGTATATCTTTGGCAAATCGGAAATATCATTATTTCCTTTCTGATTACATTTGTGATATTCGCGGCCTTATATATTTTTTTACCGGACACAAAAGTGCTCCGAAGTGATGTGTGGCAGGGCGCTGCGTTATCATCTTTTCTCTTCACAATCGGCAAGTTTTTGATTTCATTGTATTTAGGAAACAGCCAAATTATTTCGCTGTTTGGCGCTGCCAGCTCGTTTGTCGTTATTTTGGTGTGGGTGTATTATTCCTACCAGATATTCTTTTTCGGCGCAGCATTTTCTCACAATTATGCGGAGAAATTTGGCTCCTACGCCAAAGAACCTGTTAATGATCAAAAAGAAGAAGTTTCCTAATATACTTATACTAATTTGATTTGATCGCGGCGTGATATTCCTTTAAGTCTCCGCTTTCCAAGCGGAGATATAGAGGGGTTTTTATAAATAAAACATCACGCCGCGATCAAATCAATACATTAGAGACACTAACCAAATTTACAGAACTTCTCGAATATCCCAACGATGGTCAGTAATCCCCGCAGCTATTGCCGGCGTTCTTTAAGTTGTTTGATCGAGGATTAAACTAGATAGAACTAATAATTTATTTTACCAGGGCTAATTTTCGAGTCAGAACAACGTTTTCTGCTTTTAAACGATACAGATAAATTCCACCGGTAACTCGAATGCCGGTATCGTTTTTTCCATCCCAAACCGTTTCGTAAACGCCAGCAGCCTGGTGGCCGTTAACCAGCGTGCGAATTTTTTGGCCCAATGTGTTAAAAATCTCCAGCGTCACTTCCGTCGTTTTAGGAACGGCATACCGGATGGTTGTTGTGGGGTTAAAGGGATTTGGAAAATTCTGCTGTAATTGAAATTCTTGCACTAAAGGGTTTTCCGAATCTTCAATTGCCACGGGGCCATTCCAAAACAGGTTGGCATTATCGGAATTTGTCTCCAGCTCGGCAATGCTGTTGGCGCCGATGAGGGCAAATACCACATCAACGGAGCTGTTTGCCGGAATGGTAAGCGGACCTTCCGCCATGATGGTTGAAATGTCAATATTATCCAAATCCAAAGTTTGGATACCGCCGCTCATTAAATTCCATTTTTCAGTATCGGTAAAACCGTCGTAAATCTCTTCGGGATTGTGAATCGCGTGGTAATTGAGGTTGCTATTATTCGATAACAACCGCACTGCCGCAATACGGGTTGGGTTCGCGAGATCATCCATTACATAAGCCGTGTTTCGATCTACATCATAACGCGCATAATCGTTCGCGCTTGTGTTTATGTCCCAATCAAAAAATTGCCCGACGTACACATTGGAAAGGTCTGTAGCATTGTTGTTAAAAACGGTATATTGATAAAGTATAAAGTTTTGATATTCCGGGCTGTTATCAGCGTGGGTTTTTTGCAAAATGGAAACGCCAAGCGGGTTTGTCGCTGCGGAGTCTGTCATCAGAACCGAACCTTCCTCATTCGCCCGCTGGCCCGGGGAAGCAATGGTTAAATTCTCCCCAACAGCGAGGGTTATATCCGTTTTCTGGTTTTCATTTTCATCACGAACACAATCGGAAACACGATTACTGGCATTCGCAATTAACAACCCGCCTTCAAAAAGATAATTGGCTTCGTTGTGAACAAAACCAACCCCCAGCGGCCCGCCGCCATCGGTAAAGCCGATATTCCCCTCATCCGTAACCGATGATTCTATCGTTCCGGTAAAATGCTCCAAAACCTGCGGCGGGGAAACCGTAAATGAGAGGAGTTCCCGGTCGCTATAATTATCGGCGGATGTTTCCAGCGTAAACAGCAATAAATGGCCAACCGGCGCGCTGCCAAATACAACAAACCGGAAAGCACCGTTTTGAACTTCGTTACGCGCAAGCGCACCCAGGGTTAATGTGCTGTTGGTGATGTTCACATTGGGATCTGTGGTTGTCAATTCAATGGTAACGTTGGCGGCATCTTCCAGGTAATTGATGAAATCGATAGAAAGATCAACCACATCGCCGCCATCAATATTACCGTCGCCGCCGCTATCGGTAAAATCCAGGTCGGAAACGCGAATCGCCGGGCTGGAAAATTCCGTTACCGCCCGCAAGGCATTAATTCTCCCTTTGCCCAACCTGCCGCTAAAACCGGGATTAACATTATCGATGGGATCGCTGGTTACACGGATTTGCTCTCGCAATTCATCCACGCTGAACCCCGGGCGCAGGGTTTTAATCAGCCCGGCCAAACCGGCGGCCATTGGGGTAGACATGGAGGTGCCGGATAACCGGCCATATCCATTCCCATGGAAAGTGCTAAGGATGTTTGAGCCGGGCGCAAATATATGAACGCTGGCACCGTAGTTTGAAAAACCGGATTTGATATCACTGGAATTTTGCGTGGAACCAACTGATAAGACGCGATTGTAGCCTGCCGGGTACTGCTGTTGATTATCATTATTCGTGCCATCGTTGCCGGCAGCTGCTATTACCAATGCGCCGTTATCATACGCAAAATCGATAACATCCTGTTCAAAGGCGGAAAAACCACCGCCGCCCCAACTACAACTGATAATATCCGCTCCCATTAACGCTGCATAAGCAATTCCGGAATATCCGTGCAAAATTACCCGGTCAATATTTTCACTGCCGGCGTTAATTGACATAAGGGAACAATTCCAACTGATGCTGGCAACACCGGTGTTGTTATTGGTTCTACCAACCGCGGTACCAGCGGTATGAGTGCCATGATTGCGATTGCCGGGCGTACTCGCTAACCCCGTTGGATCATTGGAGCCGTTGGCAAAATTCCAACCACGAACATCATCAATATAAAGATTTCCATCATCGTCGATGCCGTTATCGGGAATTTCGCCGGGGTTTGTCCAAACATTATCGATCAAATCTTCGTGATCCCAATCGGTGCCGCCATCAACAATCGCAATCACCACATCGCCGGTTTCGCCTTTTACCACATCCCAGGCTTGATCCGCCAATACCCGGGCAAATTGGGGCATGTTTATAAATTCCGGATCGTTCGGTGTATCATAAATGTAGCGCACATAGCGCGGCTCGGCATATTCGATGTGGGAATTCCGGCTAAATGCACGGGCAACATTTACCGGGGATTCGCCGCTGTCAAAATTAACAAAATAGATGCTTTCCAGCCCGGTCTCACGAACAATATGGCTACCGATTGCACTTTCTTTTAAAAACTGCTCCATTTCTTTGGCGTGAAATCGCTCAAGCAATCCATCGACGGAAGCGAGGCCGGTTGCAACTGTTTTTTCCCCAAAGGTTACGCGGTTTTTGAATTTTATGACAATCGTGTTGGGC
>CAXHHS010000261.1:0-8430 GCA_964015645.1 uncultured bacterium | reverse complement strand
CTTTCCCGGGGTTATCGGGGCAATTTCTATGATTATGGCGTTTTATGCCATGAACACCCTACCGGTAACTTATGCCGGGGTGATGTTGATTCTCCTGGCTATCATATTGTTTTTATTAGAAATAAAAATCCCCAGCTACGGTGTTTTAACAATTGGCGGTGTCATTTCATTTGTCATCGGTTCCATTATGTTGTATGATTCGGAGTTGCCTTATATGAAAGTTTCCTGGGAGATTATCGCCACATTTACGATTAGCACCACTTTGTTTTTTGCCTTCGCAATCACCCTGGGTATCCGCGCTCAAAAGCGCAAACCGGCGATTGGCCGCGAGTATATCGTCGAACAGCTTGGCAAAGCGCTGGATGATTTTCAAAATAACCAGGGGCAAATTCTCCATGAAGGGGAAATTTGGCAAGCAATCAGCGACGAGGATATCCGAAAAGATGATGAAGTGAAAATTGTGAAAGTAGAGGGGCTGAGATTGACAGTTGAAAAAACAAGCGGCAGAAGCAGTTTGCAATAGCAGATCGCGGAGGGCGAAGGGCGAAGGGCGAAGGGCAGAGGGTAAAAAGAAAAAGGATAAAGTGGCAGGTGGAAAGTGAAGAAGCACTTTGCACCGTGCTCTCTGCGCTTTGCGAATGAACAACCAAAACTACGGAGTCGTTATGCCAGTAATTGCAACCATTGTTGTATTGGGAATTCTTTTGATCGCCAGTGCAATTCGCATTCTGCGCGAGTACGAGCGCGGTGTTATTTTTCGCCTGGGACGGTTGATCGGCGCAAAAGGGCCGGGGCTAATCATTTTAATTCCCGTGATTGACCGCATGGTGAAAGTCAGTTTGCGAACCGTGGTAATGGATGTGCCGCCGCAAGATGTTATCACAATCGATAATGTCTCCGTTCAGGTAAATGCAGTGGTTTATTTTCGCGTTATTGATCCCGAAAAGGCAATTGTGGCGGTAGAAGATTTTCTTTTTGCCACCTCGCAGCTATCGCAAACCACCTTGCGCAGCGTCGTGGGGCAGATAGAGTTGGATGACCTGTTAGCCAAGCGCGAAAAAATCAACAAAGATTTGCAGCATATTATCGACAGCCATTCCGATCCCTGGGGCATTAAGGTTACGTTAGTGGAAATCAAACAGATCGATCTGCCCCTCGAAATGAAACGCGCCATGGCAAAACAGGCGGAAGCAGAACGCGAGCGGCGGGCTAAGGTTATCAACGCCGAGGGAGAGTTTCAAGCTGCTTCGCAATTGCGGGAAGCTGCAAAAATTATCAGCGAATACCCGGTTGCCATTCAGTTGCGATTTTTGCAAACCCTTCGAGAAGTAGCCACGGAAAATAACTCAACTACATTGTTCCCCGTGCCGATAGATTTGTTGAAGCCTTTTTTGTCTAATGATAAGGATGAAGGCTAAAGGGGAATGAAAAGTGAGTTGGTGTGTGACCACAAGTGAACCGGAGAATCGGAGAAATCACCGCTTCCCCGATTCTCCGGTTCGCCGATTCAGTAAATTTTTATAGAAAGAAAGTAGAAACGATATCTCACCGGAGGGCAAAGGGAATTAACTAAAACCCATAATCAAACGTAGGAGGAACGGCATGAGACACATGCTCGGTTTTTTTCTTGTAGTAACTGTCGTGATGATGAGTTCTATTTTTGCACAGAATCCAGGTAATTTATGGACAGCGCCAGAACACCCGGAATCGGTTGCAGGAGAGCTATTAGTTAAGTTTACAAACCAGGTTTCTGCACAAGCCGCTGGTAACCAATTGCAATCAATGGGCGTTCAAGTTGTCAAAGAATATACCCAATTTGGCATTTTCAAATGTTCTTATGATCCAAATGCCGATATGGACGCTATCATCAACCAGGCGAACAATAATCCCAATATCGAATATTGCGAACCGAATTATATCTATCATATTTTAAATACGCCCGACGATTCGGATTATTCCGACCAATGGGCATTAAACAACACCGGGCAAACCGGCGGCACTTCCGATGCGGATATCGATGCGCCGGAAGCCTGGGATATTCAGACCGGCAGCCGGGATATCGTCGTTGGCATTATCGATACCGGCATCGATTACCGCCATCCGGATTTGGTCGATAACATGTGGACCAACCCCGGTGAAAGCGGAAACGGAAAAGAAACCAACGGCGTTGATGATGACGGCAACGGGTTCGTTGATGATTTTCGCGGTTGGGACTTTATCAATAACGATAACGATCCGATGGATGACAATCAGCATGGAACCCATGTTGGCGGCATTGTTGGAGCAGTGGGAAATAACAACCGCGGTGTATCCGGCGCAAATTGGAATGTGAGCCTGGTGGGATTAAAGTTCCTCTCCGGCAGCGGTTCCGGCAGCACCGCCGATGCGGTTGATGCCATTCAATACGCCGCGCAAATGGGCATCCCGATTTTAAACAATAGCTGGGGTGGCGGTGGTTTTTCCCAAGCGCTGGCGGATGCAATTGAGCAGGCCAATCAAGCCGGGATCCTGTTTGTTGCCGCCGCCGGCAATTCCAGCAGTAACAACGATAACAGTGCAAATTATCCTTCAAACTACGAATCGGATAATGTGCTGGCAGTAGCTTCTTCCACTGACCGCGATGGAATGTCAAGTTTTTCCAGCTTTGGCGCAACAACTGTCGATCTGGCTGCACCCGGCTCCGATATTCTCAGCACTACACCCGGCAACCGCTACCAGTCGTTTAGCGGAACTTCCATGGCCACACCCTACGTGGCGGGCGTTGCAGCGTTGGCAATGGCGCAGTTTCCCGGTATCGATCATGTTACTTTAAAATTTCGTATTATGGGCAGCGCGGAACCCAAAAGCGCGTTTGAAGATCGAACCGTCACCGGTGGGCGCCTGAATGCAGCTAATGCACTTTCTACCGATCCGCTAATTACTACTGTTAAACAAAAAGATACCGATGACGTTCAAAACCCCTACGATATTACAGCATTCATTGTTGATGATGGCAGTATCTCCAATGCCACCGTGTTTTATTCGCTTGCCGGGGCCGGAAGCGGCTCGGATTCTGTTTCGATGTCTGCCAATGGCGTGGAATATTCCGGGCAGGTGCCGGCACAAGCAATCGAAACAACAGTCACCTATTTTGTGCGCGCAACGGATAACGACGGCAATACCGTACAGGGCCAGGTAAACACATTCAAGGTTACTGCAAATCCCGATGATGGCGGCTGCGGCAGCGCCCCGCCCATTTCTATTGATACCGGGAATATCAATTTCGATGGCCTGGCAACCGTTGCGCTTAATTTATTGTTATTTATTGTTTTACCATACTTTTTGCTAAGAAGAAGGCTACTGTAAATAATACTACCGGAATAATTGGAAGATTGAAAGTAGGGAAAAAATAGCACCTTGGAATAATGAAAGTTCGATAGTACTAAACGAATTATACTCTCTTAAAACAGGCTTCGACTGAGTTTATCCTGAGCCTGCCGAAGGGTTTAGCCTGACTGTGCAACCCGTCATAGTAAGCGGAGTCGAACTATGACACTTACAGCCTTATTTGTTTAGCACTAGGAATATTCTAATCATTCAATCTTCCAATTTTTAATAAATAGGAGGCGTCCAAAGATGAAAAAAATTCCTGAACCATCCTTGCCAGGGTTTCCACAAATGCCGTACGATGGCAGCCTGCCGATTGGTTCGGTTGTAGCTTTTGCCGGAAAAATTGGCACAAACGATGATGAAGTAAACATTGAGCTATTTGGCTGGACAATTTGTGATGGTAGAGAATTGAATATTATAGAATACCCGGAGCTGTATGCTGTACTGAGAAACCATTATGGCGGAGATGGGCAAAAGACGTTTAAGGTTCCCGATTATCGCGGTTATTTTTTGAGAGGGATTGATAGCAGTAAAAATCCCCACCAGCGAGACAAAGATATCGATAAACGTACCGCTGCTAATCCAAATCCCGCTAACCCAAATGCCGGTAAGGATGAAGTTGGCTCTACTCAAGAACATGCCCTCCAATTTCATGAGCATTTTTCGGAAAAGATAGGCGATGAAGGAAGATCAGTAAAAGAAATAGCCCTGAGAGAAGGAACGAAAACAGTAGTAGTTGAGCAGGCATTAACCGGCTTTACCTATGAATATAAAGGCGAATATAAAGGCCCATCTAATTCTTTAGACTCACCCCCCGGAGATGTTAAAGTTAGCATAAATGAAACGCGACCTTATAATGTGTATGTTAATTATATTATTAAATATACCTATCCACGAAATAATAAGAAATTTACACAAGGAATTTGATATGAAATGGTTGATGAAAAGATTCTGCTTGCTGCTCTTTTTTCTCAGTATCGGATTTCTTGCAAGCTGCGCAAAGGATTCGGCTAAAACCGGAGAGATGAAAGAGCCAATAGAAGTTGCTAGTGTGCAGGCTGTAGATGATCCCGAATTCGTCGAGAAACCCCTGCATACCCTGACAATTGATTCGATCTCAACCAGCGACAGCCTGTTGACATTTGGCGTGACCGTGCAAACCCCCAATCCTTGCTGGAAATTTGCCCGTTACGAAATCGAACAAAAGAATGGTGAGATATTTGTTACCGTAATTGGCCGCAAAAAAAAGGATGAGATGTGCATCCAAATGATCGGATCGTTTGACACAACCGTTCCGGTCGCCATTAGCGAATCGCGAGAATATACCTGTCGATTTTGGTGCCCAAACTCCACGACCTTAGATACAACGATTACAGTGCAATGATTCGAGTTGCGTATTGCGTGTTACGTGGTCTTAAGTTTCGCCTTACAGAACACGCAACATGCTTACAGATCATAATCAAACTTCTGATTTATCAAAGATGTAAAACATTATTTACCGGATAAACCAACCACGATCAAAATTGAAGTCAGCAGTAGTGAATTACGAGTTAGGGAAGTAGAGCTTTAGCTTTTTGGCATACTCAAGCTTAAGCATCCTGAGTAGCCGAACGCATTTTTGTTCGGCGTATCGAAGGGTGCGGTAGACGCCCTCCTGCCCCTTCGATACGCGATTAAAAGACAAATCGCTACTCAGGGTGCTTGGACTTGAGTAAGCTGAAATGCTGGGAAAAGAAATTCTGATATTATCTCAACTTATAATCGGTATTTAAATCTAAGAAAGAGATTTCGTAGATGGAAATCCTGGCGATTACTGCTACCATTGCTGGAATTCTCGGCTTTTTTTACCTGCTGATAATCGGCCAAAAAAGTGTACCGGAATGGTGGCGGGAAAGAAAATCGAATGAAGACTCGAATACGTCTGCAAATAATCAGATCGCAACAGAAACCCTGCCGGATAATGCCAAACCGATTTTACATAATCTTCCCCACCGAATCGACTTTGTCGGTCGAGAGAAGGAAAAACAACAAGTTCACGAAGCGCTAAACTCTCGCTCCTATATCACCATGATCGATGGTATTGGCGGAATTGGCAAAACCAGCCTGGCATTGGAAGTATTGCACGAGTGCCTTGCTGCCAGCCAAAATTCGTCGTCAAATAATCGTGATTTGCAGAAATTCGAATCTTTTATTTGGACTTCCGCACGAGACCATGAACTCGAGATAAATGATGTCCTTGATACCATTGCCCACACCCTGGAATATACTTTTATAACTCAACTGCCCCTGGAAGAAAAACGTCATAAGATCGTTAAATTATTACAAGATAAGCAATGTCTGGTGATCGTGGATAATTTCGAAACCATTACCGATGAAGCGGTTCGTGAGTTTATCCTGAAACTGCCCGACCCCAGTAAATGTCTGGTAACCAGCCGAACCCTGGGATTACAGCAAGCGCGCTCCGTCTCTATTCGCGGGTTAAAAGAAACGGAAGCGCTGCTTTTGATAAAAAATGAAGGCATCCGCCTGGGATTAGACCTCGATTTGCTGATTTCGGATGAAAATAATTTCCGCCGCTTTTACGCAGCGACCGGCGGCGCACCGCTGGCAATCCGCTGGTCAATCGGGCAAATTAAACAGCGCGGCCAATCAATCGAAAGCGTTTTGAACAGCCTGCACGGCGCCCGGGGAGATATGTTCGAATTTATATTCGAACGTGCCTGGTCTTTGCTCTCCGATGAGGCGAAGAAAATTTTGACGATTATGCCGGTGTTCGCTTCATCCGCTTCCAAAGCGGCAATTGAAGCGGCGAGTGACGTTCATACCTGGGAATTGGATGAGGGGTTGGGGCAGTTAGTTGAGTTGTGGCTCCTGGAAGCGAGTGCGAGTTTGGGTGAATCCCAAAGAAGATATGGCCTTCATCCCTTAACGCAGGCTTTTGCTCAAAATAGGCTTTCAAAAGATTCTGATCTTGAATATCAAACAAGAATTAGATTAGCTGATTTTTTTGAGGAACTTGCGAAAGATGCTGGTGGTGATAGATGGGCGTGGACAAGGTATGATGAGATAGAAGAAGAAAAAGACAATATCTTTAATTTAATCGAATGGAGTTTTAAAAATAATGAATCAGTTTTAGGTATAAGTTTAACAAAATCAATTATTTATTTTGCAAGCTATAGAGGCTACCACGAAGCCTCTTTTTTTGGAAAGAGAGCTATAAAATTAGCCAGACAACTAGGAAGAATGGATGATCTTGCTTCGCTGCTAATACACATAGGATGGATAGAGACTAACAAAAGAAATTTAGATGATGGAGAATTTTTTATTAGTGAAGGTTTTTCCATTTATGAAAGTCTAAAATATGCACCGGGGAAAATATATGCTTTACGTAGCTTAAGCAGAACCTTGCGTTATAAAGGGGAATTTGATAAGGCAAGAAAACTTAATAAAGAAAGTATTGCGCTAGCCAAACTTTTAAAAGATGAGTTTGAAATATTGTGTTGTGAAAAAGAAATAGCTCTTTTAGCTATTTCTGAAGGAAAATATGGGGAGGCAAAAAAGAGATTAGAATCAATCATATCTCGAGATCATAAAAAGGATGAGGCATTTCTAGCGAGTACTTTAGTATACCTTGCTAGTGTAAATTATAGACTCGGAGATTATGATGCAGCTATTTCTATTGGTATTGAAAGTCTAGAGTTAGCAAAGAAGGTGAAAAGGAGGCCAATTATTGCATGGGCTTTACAAACACTAGCCACTATAGAAGCAGAACGTGGTAACTATCAGACAGCTCTTACTTTCGGTGAACAAGCTTTGGAGATTTTCGGGAAATCAGTAATATTTGACCCTAGAGTGGAAAAGTTAAAAACACTTGTCAAAAAACTAAAAGAAAAAGCTAATTGAAAATTTTGATCACTCTCTTAATAAAAAACTAGAAGGGATCTCGCCATGTTCGGATCACAAGTTTTAGAAATCGCCATCGGGTTAATTTTCATCTATCTCTTGTTGAGTCTCTTTGCCTCGGCAATTAACGAAATGATTGCCAGCTTATTTTCGCTGAGAGGCAAAAATTTAATTAGCGCCTTAAAAATTATGTTAGAGAATTCCGATTGGGTAGATAAATTCTATGATGATCCCCACATTAAAAAATTAAGCATTCGCCCGATCATGAATAAAGTGGGGCTTAAAACGCCGCCCTCGTTTATCTCCAAAGAAACATTTTCCAAAACCTTTCTTCGCCTGCTTAAAACCGGGGAGCAGGTGGAATCGGCGATACCCTCATTGAAAAAAGGAATCGAAGAGAATTTCAATCATGATTCGCTGAAAATCCTGAAAGATTTTGTTGAAGAAGCGGGCGAAAATATAGAAGAATTTCAACAAAAGTTGGAAGATTGGTATGATGAAATGATGAGACAGGCAACCGAATGGTATAGAAGTAAAGTCCGGTTTATATTGTTCGTTGTAGGGGTTATTATTGCGATTAGCGTTAACGCAAATACTATTCAAATTGTAAAAAAATTGTCGATAAACCCGGAAACTCGCCAGGCATTGGTGAATGCTGCCGAACAGCTTCATGCCCAGGGAAAAGAAAATGTGCTTCCGCCGGAAAACGATAATCGCGACTTTAAAGAAAAAATCGACGATCTAAGTGCAAAGGCGAATCAAGTGCTGGAGCTAACCTCAACATACAGCGTGCTCGGAATTGGTTGGGGAGAAGAGAATGTCGGAAAAATTAAAAATATTTGGGATGTCTTGTTTCTGGCAGCCGGATGGCTAATTACCGCATTTGCAATCTCCCTGGGAGCGCCGTTTTGGTACGATATGTTGGGAAGGGTTGTCAGTATTCGCAGTGCAGCGAAAACAAAATCGGGTAGTTAAAACTCGGGTAAAAACAAATGGGAAACACAAAACTTAAGATCGGTAAAAAATAAGTTGTGAACTTTTCCAACTCACCCCACCCCCAGCCCCTCTCTTGCAAAGAGAGGGGAGCTTTTCTCCCCCTTCTCTTCGAAAGAGAAGGGGGCCGGGGGGATGAGTTTTTACACGTTATTTTTTCAACAT
>CAXHHS010000260.1:0-8433 GCA_964015645.1 uncultured bacterium | reverse complement strand
CCTAAAAGGAGAGGGGAGTTTAAATCTATAATTTACAGACTCTTATCCAATTTTCTAAAGTAAAATTAGGCGTCATTTATTAAAAGTATCAAATACTGAAATCTTGTTAATCCTGTTTATCCCATCAAAAAAATCACCGCCGAATGGGAATCGAAAGCGTAAACTGGTGTGAAAATACTAATGTTTCCTGAACCGTTAACGAACCGCCAGGTGCTGCAATAATGTCGTTGCCGGGAGCAGCGAGTGCTGCATCCTCCGCAAATATTCCGCTAATGATGCCCGGCTGACCGGTTCCGGTTGTAAAGCGCCCGGTGTAGCGAATATGAAATTCCGGAAAATTCATGTTGAACCCGATGCTCGGTGTCCACTCCGTCCAGCTTTCTTTTTGGAAGCGTTGAAATCCTTCCACAAGATTGTCTTGCTCCAATTGATAGCGAATCAAACGCATTTGCATACCAAGCTGAAACCCAAAGACCTCTGCTTGATGGCCAATCCCCATTTTGAGTAACCAGTTGCGAAACTGAAAATCGTTTTCGATGGTTCTGCCGCCAGCCGGGATAGTTTGTCCGCTAAATGTTTGTACCGGTTCTGCGGCTTCGGCCCAGGTGTGGCTCCAAATCGGCTCGAAAATTAAATCTGCCGCAAATGTAGCCGGGCCGTCGTTCATCGCAATGCCAACGCCGGTGGCAAATGCCCAGGAGTTACCGGGATCACGGGGAATATTTACCAGCTCGAAGTTGGGAATTTTAGGATGGTCTTTGCGGTTGACGGTTAAAATGCCGCCGATTTTCCAATCGTTATGCCCTAACGGCTGCACGTAACCAAAATGTGCTCCCCAGGTGTTTGTGCGATCGAGGTTTTTCTCAATCTGCTCAACAAACTCACCGCCGGTAGGAAAATCCTCGAAAATGAGTCCATAGTTTACGTTATGGGTCATATTAAAGCGATTGTGCAATAATAAAATTTCATAAAACCGCCGGTTGTCTATTTTCCCCAAAAATCCGGCGCGAAAATCGAATACAGTACCAAACTGTTCGATACTATTGCTTCGTGGATACAGCAAATCCACGCCTTCCACCGCGTTTAAATCCGCAAAAAAGATGCTAGTGGCAAAACTTAAATTGGGCGAAACTTCCGTACCCAATAAACCGGACATATACAGGTTGCTCTTGGCTTTATCTTCCAATGGGGGCTGAAAAGATGGAATAAAATCTAATGCACCATCCACACGTGCAAATGGAATAAATCGCGAGGTTTGCCGCCCTTCAAGCTCCTGGGCGGAAAATGTAAATCCGCCAAACCAATCCCCGGTGTTTACTAACACCCCAAATGGTAACGTGCGCGCACTGCCGTTTTCATCAGTAATATTGTAGAATGTTGGTGCACTGAATACCGTAAACTCATTTAAACGGATTCCTTTTGCCGGGTTGATAAACGGGTCGGCATAGGGATCATCCAGCGCGATAGACGGGTTTCCCATCCCCAGGTTTTGCGACGGGAATACCATAAATTGATCGCCGCTGGCAACCGGAATGGTTTTTAGCGGCACTAACTGTGCCAGGGTTATTCCCGGCAAACAGCATAAAATAGCGGCGAAAATCAAAAATAAATTACGCATACAATCCTCCTCTTAAAATTTCGGTGCTTTCGCATTTTAGGTGTCAGCGCTTGTGGAATGGTGGTTACATAAGCGTCCCGGAGCAGGCAATAACCATTTTGAAATACTATCAAATTTTCGCAATAGAAAGCGTCGCTTTATAATCGTTGGGATCTACTACCACATTTTCCACGGGATAAGGTTCGAGTTCTTTTAGAGCGATTTCGTATTCTTCAAAAATAACTTTTTGCGGTTTTAGCCCCGTATTTAAAGTGACGTCTACTTCAACCTGATCTGCTGTTTGTAGTTTTAGCACAACCGCGCCATTGCCAGCCCAAATGCATACAACACCAAGCGGACAACGGGAATCCTCTGCCAGCTCTTTAAGTGAAATAAGCAGGTTTCCACGATCCACTGATGTTTGCTGGCCAACTTTTAAGGTGACTTCCCGGTCGAAGCCATCCACAGTATTTCTGGTACAGCTTGTTGAGAAAATTAAAAATACAAGAATGATTGCGTAATACATGCTGATCTCCAATTACCATTCATACAAAATCAACGGTTCAATCGGCGTTTGCTGCCGGTAGGGATGCAGCCGGAGCAGCAAACTGCCGTGTTCCCTATCTTTTAACTCGGAAAGATTAAAGGTGACTTCTTCGGTAATATATGCTTCGCACATATCGCCATTTCCGTTATGGGAAAGCCAGGCGCTTGCCTGCGGCGGCAGGCTTTCCATAACCGCGCGGGTGCTATACAATTTAAGCTGATGCGATTGGCATCCACCGCTGTAGGAAACGGATAGCGTTAAAATATCGCCGGTTACTCGTGTTTCGTTTATCTCAAACGGATCAATCTGAACATCATCGGGGTCAAACGGGTCGGAGATATCAACGATAATAAGTTCTCCGGAATCCCCGGTCAAATTGGAGGCCGTGGATTGGTCTTTATTACATCCGGTTAACCCGGTAAAAGAAACAGCCAGGATTGTGAGTATTACAAAAAACAGAAGTGATTTCATGACTCAATCCCTTCACAACTTAAAGTTGATATTTTCACTACGGATTTATTCTGGAAATTTTTTCCCGCTGATTGTTGCCGAAACCAGTTCCATAGGAATGCCAAATAAACAGCAAATATTCAGACGCCCGACACCTTTTGCATAGTGTTCGCAGAATTGAGCATCTGCTGCCAATGGAATGTCGAAATAGACCAACGTGGCGTTAGTAAATATGCCTGCTGGAACTTCGAATCGTTTGTTTTTATCTTGAATGACGCCAATATATGACCCACGGGTTTCCCAGCTATCGTTCACGTCTCGATCAAAATCGATATACAGAAATTCCTCTCCGTTCCAATTGATAAAGACTTTATTGCTTTCTTTTCTAAAATAGCTAGTATCGCGATGAGTTGTAAGATTGGGATAGGTTCTTTCGAAAACGAAGTAAGTTTTACCGCCGATTTCGGTTGTGTTGATAATTTCAACCATCGATTCATTTACACTAAAGGCTTCGGGAATGGAATGGTAATTCCACTTATTTCCGATTTCCATGGGGAAAAACCCATCACTACTGTTCTCCGGAGAGACTGTATCCCTTGAACATTGCATTAAAAAGATGGTAATAAGAAAAACGGCTAATATTTGAAAGCGATTCATAATATCTCCTCAAGATCGATCATCTCTTTGAAAGGTTTGAAACCTTTCAAAGAGTAATTAATTGACCACAATAGTGGTGTCCAAATTGCTGTGTTCACCTAAAAAATGAAAATTATAAGAACCGGGATCATCTACTTGAATCTCTGTCTCAGATTCCAATTGCCCCAGGATCTGGATGCATACGGTTTCTTTCCTGGCGCGAGCGAATATATTGATGTAGATATCCCGGTTCTCGCGATCAATATCGACATGGGAGAAGCTGTAGCACGGCGTGGGCACCGTCGAGTGGCTGCGCAGCGACACAGTGCGATTGGTATTCGCGAGTACGGTTAATGAATCAATGGAAAATACCTTTGTCGTGCGAAATTGATCATCATTTTCCGATCCGTTACTGTCTAAAATGCAGGCGTTGAACATCATGCTAATAAAAAAGGCAAAACAAATGCGGGGAATTAAAACTAAGGCTTTTTCTTTTAAGAGAGAATACTTCAAAATGCGATCTCCTTGGTTTTTAAATTAGTATTACAATACTGAACACAACACATTCAAAATTGATGCCAAAAATATTGAAAGAAATACAGCAATATTTCTCAAAAAAGAAGAGTAAAAGAATGAACACATCAACTCTTTTGTAAACAGCAACTTAGAACGACTTTTAAAAATATTGATAAAATTTTAAGATGATAAATAATGAGAGGAAATAGAGGCTTAATTATCAGATTTTCGATACCTTTTCGAAAATCTGATAATCGTTATTTGATGATCGTGAAACTGTTTGAGAGGCGAGATTCCAACGGCAAGCGATTTCCGCTGCTATCGTTTAAATAAAATTTCAATCGATAAACACCGGCGATGTCGTCAGCTTGAATGTTATCCGCAAACAACCGGATATCGCTGGAAAATTTTGTGCGACCCGGTAATGAGCTGGGCGGAACAGCTAAAGCAATGCAAACCGGGCCGCCGGATTCTTGCCATTTCTCCGCGATCTTCTTTTCGATGGTTAAATCCGGAAACCCGCAGCCATTCCGGAAAACCGTGAGAGTTTCTTCGGTCATATTTTCAAAACTGACATTTATCACGAGCTGTTCGTTGACAATCGAATACACATTTTGATCCGTTTGGATTACAACGCCTGGCTCCGTAGAATCGCCACTATTAAACGGGGTTTGATTACAAGAAAGCAGGCAAATTGATAGAAATATGACAAATAAAAGTTTCATCTTAACGTCTCAAAATCATTACGGTCAATTTACGTTCTAGAATAACTTCGGAACGCTGCTTAATAAAGAGTTGTTTCAATTACTCGACCTTCTCCGGCCAATCTCCGCCCAGAAACGTTTCAATCGCCGGAAACACTAAATCCGGGCGATCAGCGATAGCGCCTTTTCCGCTACTATTTGGCACCAGGAATAGTTTACCATTCGGCAGTGCATCTGCCCAGGCGCGCTGCTGAGCTATTTCCAGGGGATCCATGCCGCCGTAAATTACCAGCAATGGTGTTTTGATCTGCTTAAGCGATTGGGTAAAATCCCATTGCCCAAATGACTCCGGTGCAATTCTGGCGGTGTACCGGTAATAATATTTTATAGCTTCGGATGGTGCATTGCAAGTACTGCCACGCCAGTTATTCGGTTCTCCTCTTGCTGCTGCCAGTTCATCCATTAAGGTTTCATATTGTTGGCAGGCGGCTACCGGGTCTGCGGCTGTACCGCTCATTAAAGGGCCGAGGATGCTGCCGAGGCGCTGCATCGTTGTGCTATCCATTTCAGCATATTTTCGCATTGCCAGTTTTGCGGCTTCTGCACGTAGCGGGCCGGTGGCGCCCAGGAAAACCATCCGCTTTACCCGGTCGGGGTATTTTTGCAAATAGCTTGCAAGCAACACCGACCCGAAAGAATGGGCAACAATCGCCATTCGCTTTAAATTGAAGTGCTGTCTTACAGCTTCCAAATCCGCTATAAAAAAACGGGCATCTAATTTCGCTGTATCCGCCGGTAATTCGGAGCGCCCGCCACCACGTTGGTCGTAGAATATAACCGTATGGTTTTTTGCCAGGGGTTTCAAATCCGGCAAAATCGCGTTCATTCCGGCGCCGGGGCCGCCGTGGATGGCAACAATGGTATCTGACTTTGTTCCATAAATCCGGTAGTAAAGGCGTGTTTCTTCCGCCCCGGGAAGGTATCCTTCTGCTATTCTTTGACCAGATGAAAGTTGTTGGGGGAGCAATGCGGTTGAATTAAAAAAAATATACCAGCATACGATCAGCAATGAACCAGTGAATTTCAGCTTCAAGTATTACCTTACCTTCCGGCTGATATTTTAGACAATTTCGTTAGCAATGCCAACAGCAAGGTTTTGTGAAGTGAACTGAATTTGCGTTCCCTTGCCACTGTTGGAAATCAGCTTTAATGTTCCATTGATTTTGTTCGCCCGTTTTTTCATATTGCGTAATCCATTGCCGTCCGGTGTTTCCGGTGGAAGACCTTTGCCGTCATCTATTAAACGGATTTGTAAATTGTTAGCAACGACAGCAAATTCCAATTTCACAGTTTGGCATTCGGCGTGTTTAAGACAATTGTTCATGGCTTCCTTAAATATTAGAATAATGTGCCGCCGCCAATCCATCGATAGTTTAACGGTTTCCAACGCTTTTGTTAAACCTGAAACTGTTACTCGAATTCCGGTTTCTTCGAGCAACTCATCCGCAAAATGTTTGAGGTGCAAGGCAGTTTCGTAAAAGGAATCTTTTTCCGGGTTCAACGCCCAAATAAAGTCGCGCGTATCGGTGCAGAGATGATCGGATGCGCTGGTAATTTTGTTAAGATAATTCAAAATCTGCGGCGGGTCGAATTGCTGGCTGCCGTTTCCATTGCCATTTTTAACCCCATTTTTAACGCTATTTCCATTACTGCCATTGCTGTTTCCGTTCCGGGCATTACCATTATTCTTCGTTAATTGGCTCGTTTCACCGCTAATCCGCTTTGCCGGATGGTGACTACCACTACTACTATCTTCAACCTCGTTTTTCAACAACAAATCCTGCCGAATTAATTCGCTATAAAGAGAAATTTTGGTAAGCTGATGCCCTAGTTCATCGTGATAATCCCGGGCGGTTTTTTCCCGTACCAAATCGCGCTCCTGTTGCCGTGCGCGTTCAATTAACAGCGACTGGCGAATTTTTTGTTTTATTCGAAAATAGTGAATGCTATAAATTACAACGCCCAATAAAATAGCGCAAAGCAAATAGAACCAGGCGGTTTGCCAAAACGGCGGCCGGATGACAAAATGAACCGTTGCGCCGTCCTGGTTCCAAACACCGTCGTTATTCGCGGCTTTAACATGGAACGTATACTCTCCCGGATTTAAGCTGGTATAAACTGCCTCGTTTTTACGCCCGGCATACTGCCAATCATTATCAATTCCCTCTAATTTGTAAGCATAACGGTTTTTCTCCGGGGCAGTAAAATCCAGGGCAGCAAATATAAATGTAAGGAAATTTTGATCGTAGGCAAATTCGGGGATTTCGACAACTCCATTGTTACGATTTAAGCGCAGCGGTTTATTAAACAATTTGATACTGGTGATTCGAACCGGTGGTACATGCCGGTTTTCGGAAATACCTGCGGGGTGAACCCGGTTAAATCCATTAATTCCACCAAAATAAAGCATCCCACTTTGATCTTTCAAAAATGCACCGGGATGAAAGATATTGCTTTGCAATCCATCGGCGCTATCGTAATTGCGGAAGACGTTTGCCTGCGGATCGAATTTCGAGATACCTTTATGCGTACTCAGCCACAGGTTCCCGGCATCATCTTCCAGAATGCCGCAAATAACACTGTTCGGCAGCCCGTCTTTTTCCCGATAAATAATAAATTCTGTATTCTTTTCCCCGGGAGTCGGTTTTAAATCAAATCGATTTAACCCATTGCTGGTGCCAATCCACAACACCGGCTGGCCGCGATGGCGAGATTCGTGCATGGCATAAACGTAATTGTTGCTTAAACTGGCAGGATCGTGCAAATCATGCCGGTGGTTTTGGAAGGATTGTTTCTCCCGGTCAAATTTGCTAAGGCCGCCATAGGTGCCAACCCATAAATCTCCAAAAGAATCTTGAAATAAAGATAACACACCATTGTGAGGCAGGCTGGTGGTATCGGGTTTATAGTAATTATAATAAAAGCGTTCGAACTTTCCGCTGGCAGCATTTGCTAATGGCAGGCGGCATAACCCGCGCTGGGTGCCGACCCAAAGCGAGGCCTCATCCGGCTGATCATCCCGCAATATCGCCGTAACATAATTGCTGCTCAAACTGGTAGAATCTCTGCGGTCGAATTTAAAATGGCGATAGCGATAGCGGTTTTTGCCAATTGTCTGCCGCTGGATTAAGCCATTGCCATACGTGCCAACCCAAAGCGAATTTTGGCCGTTATACTCCGTTTCATAAATTGTGGAAATACCGCTGTTCTTCACTGTTTCAGCATTTTTCAGGTCGTATTCAACAGAAATTAATCGCGGCTTTTCTTTGAACGGAATTTCATTGAAGGATTTGCTATCGGCAGCTTCCGATAATTGCGCGATCTCGCCACTATTTGTTCCAACCAAAATATTTTCAGATCGATCTTCATATAAAACGCTGATTTGATTTAAATTCGAATTACTGTTTTTTAACGGATCGAATTTAATATGAGCGAATTTAGATTTGTGGGGGGCAAAACGATCTAATCCCCCATGGTAATTACCAATCCAAAGAACACCGGAGCGATCTTCGCAGATTGCCACCGGCGTATTGCTGCTTAAGCTATTGGGGTCGGCAGGGTTATGGCGATAAGTGCGAAAATAGCTTTTATTCTGCGGCGAAATGCTTAACAAGGAAAGGCCGTTGTTCGTCCCAATCCACATCGTTCCCTGGCGGTCTTGATGGATAAATTTAACAAAATTGCTGGCAAGGCTATTGGCGTTTTTCGGGTCATGGCGAAAGATTTTGCTGAATTGCCCGCTGTTGCGGTCTTCCGCTTTCATAAGCGCAAGTCCTTTTGATGTGCCAACCCAAAGATTGCGAAGGCGGTCTTCAAAAACGGTTTCAACATAATTTCCCGGCAGGGTGTGGGGATTTTCAGAATCATGTTGAAAATGATCGAAAGCGCCGGTATCTAAATTTTCCGTTGTTAACCGGGACAAT
>CAXHHS010000259.1:0-8438 GCA_964015645.1 uncultured bacterium | reverse complement strand
CTTTTTAATGATCGCAGCATCTGTCGTCATCTGGCACAAAAAACGGTTGAAAAGGTTGGAGGATAAAAAGAAAGCGCTGGAAATACAGGTAAAAGAAAGGACAGAAGCGGCGCAAGCATTACAAAATGCGCTTTCCGAGGTGGAGCAGCTAAAAAATCGCCTGCAAGCGGAAAACATTTATTTGCAAGATGAGATCAAACTGACGCATAATTTTTCGGAGATTATTACCAATAGCGAGGCGTTAAAAAAAATACTGCACAAAGTGGAAAAAGTCGCTTCCACGGATACGGCTGTTCTAATTCTTGGGGAATCCGGCACCGGTAAGGAGTTGCTTGCCCGGGCAGTTCACAATCTTAGCGATCGCAGGGAGCGGCCGCTGGTTAAAATCAACTGTGCGGCACTACCGTCAAATCTGATTGAAAGCGAATTGTTTGGTCACGAAAAAGGCGCGTTCACCGGGGCAGTGTCTCGCAAAATCGGGCGATTTGAACTGGCCAATGGCGGAACGATTTTTTTAGATGAGATTGGCGAGCTACCTTTGGAATTGCAACCCAAGTTGTTGCGGGTGCTTCAGGAGGGCGAAATTGAACGACTGGGAAATCCTCAAACGATCCAAATCGATGTTCGGATCATCGCTGCGACAAATCGTGATCTCGAAAAAGAAATCGAAAACGGGCAGTTTCGAGAAGACCTTTTTTACCGGCTAAATGTCTTTCCCATCAAATCGCCGCCGTTACGGGAGCGCAAAGAAGATATTCCTTTGCTGGCCAATCATTTCATCAAAAAATATGCTACGAAGGCCGGTAAACAAATAGACACGATTTCGCAAGAGTTGATTAATATGTTGCAAACGTATCATTGGCCGGGTAATGTGCGGGAACTGGAAAATATCATTGAACGTGCTGTGGTCGTCAGCCAGGGTAAAAAACTGAAGTTAGATGATTGGCTTCCCAAAGCCAGTAGCGCTCCAACCACGCCCATTTCTACTTTGGAGGAAAACGAGAGAAAGCATATTATCGCAGCTTTGCGGTTAACGAACTGGCGAATTAGCGGTGAAAAAGGCGCAGCGAAGATCCTAGGCATCCACGATAAAACATTGTACTCCAGAATTCAAAAATTAGGCATCAAGAAAAATCAATAAAATTTTCTGATATATCGGACATTTCTGAAATACTAGAAATATCAACCGGCTTTTTCAATTCCCTCCAAACCTATCTTGTATCCCATAAACATCATATTTACAGATATTTAACACCTCCTCTAAATTTTTTTTTGGTTTTTGGCACGAAATCTGAAATTGACTGTCGTGAAGTTTGATTGAAAAAGCAAACTTCAAGCGCATAGTAGGAAACTCGAGATTCCCATTCAAACCTAACAGAGGAGATGTAATCATGTGTAACTCAAACTTAGTAAGCCAAAAGCACTTATCAACCAAAAGGAGAAACAAAATGTATCACCTACTCAAATCATTACTTTTACTGGCGATATTAATCGCGTCAGTTTTATTGCTCAGTTGCAGCAAAGAGAAATCCCTGACAATAAACAACCCTGACGGTGGTGTTGCCAACAACAGGTTTATGGTTGAAGGGTCTTTTTCACATGAGCTGGGTTTAACCGGTCAGCTGCGATTGAGATTGGAGGCGATTAACGGTCCGGTTCGGATTACCGGCACCAATAATTCACATGCCGTTCAAGTTAGTGGAAAACGCCAGGTTTTTTCCGAAAGCACCGCCGATGCCCAAGAGAATCTCAGTAGGCTGGAAGTAGAGGTATCCAGGGTTGGAGATGAAATACTGGTTCAAACATTTCAACCCCAGGAAACTTTTGGCAGGAATTACGTTGTCGATTACACCATTACGGTTCCCCGAGATTTTGAAATAGTCGTCAACAATCTTAACGGCGAAATGATCCTGGAATCGCTTGATAACACGGTTTCGATTACGCAAACGAATGGGGAAGTTACCTTAAGGGATATTTCCGGCAGCACTTATTTGGATTTGGTAAATGGCCAAATCGATGGCGAAATAACCCTTCCAACCAACGGCATTATTGATTGGCAAACCGTCAATGGCCAGATAGATCTTGCGATACCGGCAAACACTTCAGCAGAATTCTCGGCTAAAGTTTCTAACGGAACGATTAATTTTTCAAATCTTCAACTCCGGAATGAAGAATCGACAAATCGATCTCTGAAAGGAACATTGGCTGGCGGAGAAGGAACCATTTCCCTGGTTAGCGATAACGGAACGATAAAGGTCACCGGTTTTTAGATAGGGATTTCGGAACATTGATTAATTTTCTCGCTTTATTTTATCAAGAAGTAGCATCCCAATAAAATTGTGGTGCTACTTCTTTTTTAGGCTCCCCCGAGGTTTTTACGGAAGAGGTGTTTTCGTCGCCAATTCGGAAACCGGCTACAAATTTTCATCCCAAAACTCCAACATCGTATTGTAAAGATGAATCCGCGCCGCCTTATCAGCAATGCCATGTTTGCGCATGGGGTAGAACATCATATCGAACATGATGTTGGCTTTCACCAATTCGTCGATAAAGTGCCAGGCGTTTTGGGGGTGCACATTGTCATCATACGTGCCGTGCACCAGCATTAGCCGCCCGTGGAGGTTTTTAGCGGTTTTCACAAAGGAAGTTTTTTCGTAGCCTTCGGGATTATCCTGGGGGCGTTTCATAGCAAATTCCGCCCATTTGGTATCGTAATAATGCCAATCGGTTACCGGGGCCACGGAAATGCCTGCTTTAAACTCTTTGGTATTGGTCAATAAGTTGAGGGTAAAACTGCCGCCGCCGCTCCAGCCCCATACGCCCACGCGATCTTCATCGACATACGGCTGCGATTTTAACCATTTGACGCCATCGACAATATCGCCGATTTCTCGCGGGCCGGACATCATCTCTGCCAAACGATTTTCCAGCTTTTTGCTGATCGCCGCGGCGCTGCGATGGTCGAACAGCACAACCAAATATCCCTTATTGATCAGAATATTATCGAAATACAGCGCATAGCGCGAGCCGGTTCCCCGCCATCGGTTAAACACCGTTGGCGCCGAAGGCCCGGCGTAAATGTAATAAATCACCGGGTATTTTTGGGCGGGGTCAAAATCCTTCGGCTTCAAAATTTCCGCCGGCATTTGGAAGCCATCAGAAGCGGGAATGGTGAATAGTTCCGGCGTCTGCAAATCGTAATCCGCTAACAATTCCGGGCGCGGCGCAGCAATTGTATGCAGCGATTTGCCATCATTTTTATGAAGCGAAAGCGATGGCAGCGTGCTGGAATTGGAATAAGTATCGAAATAATACTTGCCATTGGGACTAAAGCCAATTTGGTGAACGCCGTCCTCTTTGGTGATGCGCTCCATCTTTGTGCCGTCAAACCGAATGCGGTAAAGATGGCGCTCGATGGAGGATTTTTCCAGGGCGGTAAAATAGATCCAGCCATTTTTTTCATCGATGTTGCTAACCGATTGCCGCAGCCAAAACACACCGCCGGAGGAACGCAGCGCCCATTCGCCTTTGGTTATTTGATTCACCAGTTTGCCATCCATTGTAAAGCGATACAGATGGGCGTAGCCATCGCGTTCGGATTGCCAAACAAAATGTTTGCCGTCATCCAAAAAATAGAGATCGTCGTTGATGTTGACCCAACCGGGATCGGTTTCCGTTAAAACGGTGCCGAGGTTTTTGCCGGTTGCGCGGGCGATATACATCAGCTTTAGCTCGGTTTGGGCGCGGTTCATTGTTTGAATGCTAACGCGGTTGTTATCCGGCAACCATTTTACGCGGGCGATATATTCATAATCGCCCAAATCAATCCACCTCGTTTGCGGATTATCAATTTCAATGATGCCGGCTTTTACTACCGGGTTGGTAGTGCCAGCTTTCGGATAGCGCTGCGTGATAAGGCGCGGAGCGGCGGGCTTAAAATCCACATAGTGCATCAACGTCACCGGCGACTCATCGGTTTGCAGGTAAACGAGCGCCTTGGAATCATCCGACCACCAATAGCCGATGTCATTGCGGCCAAAAATCTCTTCCCAATACACCCAGGAGACAGTGCCGTTTAGCAGGGTTTCCGTACCATCGGTCGTCAGGCGTTTTTCGCTGCTGGTTGGAATATCGTAAATGTAGAGATCGTTTTCGCGGATGAAGGCGACCTTATTGCCATCGGGAGAAAAACGTGCGGATTTTTCCTGCGCTTCCGTGTTGGTAATGCGCTGAAACTCCGACGTTACCAGGTTTAGTAAAAAAACATCATGCTCATAAATATAAAGCGCTCTTTCCCCGCCGGCGGTAAAAGAGAGCGGCCACTGCAAATACTCCGTGGTATCGGCTTTGCCAATATGGCTTTGCAGGCTATTGACCGCTTTTTCTCGATCTACAATTGGGGTTAATGTTTTCGGTTTTTTCGGATCAAATTTCAAGAAAGTTCGCTCGTGCTCGGAAATCCGGGTATCGAACAAAATCGCAGTGTTGTTTTCCAGCCAGTTAAATTTGTGGACTTCGGAAATACGTTTCGCTTCGTCGCTGTAAATCCACTCGACGGTTAGCTCTTTTTTCTCCTGGGTAAAAAGGCAGGTAGAAATTAGCATTCCAAACAATAACGAATCCAATATCCAATGACCTGTTAAGCGCTTCATATTGACCTCTCTTTCTGCGATGTTAGGCGTTTTATGCTTAAAAAAAGAGTATACCCAAATTTTGAGAAATAAATAAGGACTTTAATAACCCGGGGTAATCGAGAAATACGTTATACATTACGGGTTGAAATAGAACAAAATTCTTTATGTTTACAGCTAACGAACTGCTTGTTTTACCAATGGTAAATGGAACAAATTTACTTTACTTTCCAAAAATTATCCTTTTTTGAATCAAACTATAGGTATTGTCGTGAACTGTGTTTAAAATAGCCGGATCAAAGCAACGTTAGAGGACACCTATGAAAGCAATTGTATATAAAAAATACGGCCCTCCCGATGTTCTTGAATTAAAAGAGGTAGAAAAACCGGCTGCCAGGGACAATGAAATACTGGTAAAAATATATGCGACAACGGTAACATCGGGAGATGCGAGACTGCGAAGCCTTAACGTCCCTCCCGGGTTCAGGCTCATCACGCGATTATTTTTTGGTTTCAGAAAACCAAGAAAACCGGTACTGGGAATTGAGTTAGCCGGGGAAATTGAATCCGTTGGTAAAGATGTAAAACAGTTTAAAAAAGGTGACCAGGTTTTTGGAGCCAGCGATAATATGGGTTGTTATGCCGAATACGTCGCTTTGTCTGAAGATGGGCCGGTCGCAACAAAACCGGCCAACATGACCGATGAAGAAGCCGCCGCCGTTGCTTTTGGAGCACTATCCTCCCTGGTTTATCTTAGAGATTTTGGAAAAATTCAAAGCGGGCAAAAGGTTCTTATTAATGGCGCTTCCGGAGCGTTGGGTACTTTTGCGGTGCAGCTTGCCAAATACTTCGAGGCAGAAGTTACCGGGATATGCAGTACTGCGAATTTAGAATTGGTAAAATCCCTGGGCGCCGATATCGTTATCGATTACACCAAAGAAGATTTTACTAAAAACGGTGAGACTTACGACATTATTTTCGACACGGTCGGCAAGATTTCATTCTCGCATTGTAAAAACTCTCTAAAACAAAAAGGACGCTGTCTTCTTGCTGTCGCCGGGATACCACAGTTTCTTCAAATGTTATGGACTTCCATAGTCAGCGGCAAAAAAGTAGTGGCCGGGGTAGCAGCCTTCAATAAAGAAGATTTAATTTTCCTCAAAGAACTTATTGAGGCGGGGAAGATAAAATCGGTAATTGACAGACGCTACCCGTTAGAACAAATTGCCGAGGCTCATCGCTATGTTGATACAGGGCGTAAAAAAGGAAGTGTCGTTATAACTTTAGAACATCATAACAACTAAAACGGAGGATTAGGCAATGTCAAAAAGGAAAAAAGATGAAACAGCCGGGCGGAAGCCGCTGCGGCTATGGCCCGGGGTCGCCATCGTTGTACTGATGTTACTCTCCAGGTTTGTACTCCCTGATTTTTTTCCCGAGGCAGCAGTTTATGGAATGATGATCGGGATCTTTGGCGGTGGATTGGCGATTATCTTGTGGTGGCTGTTCTTTAGCCGGGCAGCCTGGATCGAGCGCCTGAGTGCCATCGCCCTGATGGTTATCGCGGTGATCGCAACACAATATGTTCTTCACGAGTCGATTGCGACGGGGGCGATGGGGATGCTGTTTATCATCATGGTTATCCCGGGCTTGAGCCTCGCTTTTGTGCTCTGGGCGGTGGTCACCCGTAATCTTTCCGATGGCATTCGTCGTGTGACGATGGTTGCGACCATCCTGTTAGCATGCGGCGTGTGGGCGCTGGTGCAGACCGGTGGGTTCGGCGGTAATCTCGATAATGATCTCTCATGGCGGTGGTCGGAGACGCCGGAAGACCGGCTCCTGGCGGAAGCAGCCAATGAATCGATGGCACACTCATCGGCGCTGGGAACAGGGGATGTAGGCGTCGAATGGCCCGGTTTCCTCGGGCCTAATCGCGACGGCGTTATTCATGGGGTGAAAATCAATACAAATTGGTCTGAAACACCGCCGGTAGAATTGTGGCGCCGCCCAATCGGGCCGGGCTGGTCGTCCTTTGCGATTAATGGCGATCTCCTTTACACCCAGGAGCAGCGCGGCGAAGATGAAGTAGTTGCCTGCTATAAAGTATCCACCGGTGAACCGGTGTGGCGGCATAGCGACAAAGCCCGCTTTTGGGAGTCGAATGGCGGCGCTGGCCCGCGTGGCACGCCAACCCTCAGCAACGGTCGCGTTTACACATTCGGTGGCACCGGAATTGTAAATGTTCTCGATGCTAGTGACGGCACCGTTGTGTGGTCACGCAACGCAGCATCCGATACCGGTGCGGAACTACCCTACTGGGGTTTTTCAAGCTCGCCATTAGTGATAGATAGTCTCGTCATCATCGCTGCCTCCAGCGCGCTGATTGCCTACGATCTCGCTACCGGTGAGCCGCGCTGGTCGCGCCCGGATACTACCGTGAGCTACAGCTCGCCGCATCTATTGGCGATTGATAGTGTCGCTCAAATCCTGACATTAGGCGGAGCCGGTTTGACCAGCGTAACGCCAGACGGCGGTGAGCTACTCTGGGAGCACCGCTGGCCCGGTTACCCCATCGTGCAGCCGTCCCTCACCGCGGATGGCGACATCTTGATCAGCGTTAGTGCGGAAAGCGGGATTCGCCGCCTCACAGTTAAACAGGGAGCAGACGGTTGGAGCGTCAAAGAGCACTGGACATCGACCCGGTTGAAACCTTATTACAGCGAGTTTTTCGTTCATAACGGCCATGCCTTCGGTTTCGATGGCAGCATACTCGCCTGCATCGACCTTGAGGACGGTAAACGCAAGTGGAAGGGCGGGCGCTACGGTGCCGGCCAGCTATTCCTGTTAGCCGACCAGGATTTGCTTTTGGTATTATCAGAAAAAGGTGAGCTGGCGCTAGTCGCGGCGGCCTCCGACAAGTTCACCGAGCTTGCACGCTTCCCGGCCATCGAGAGCAAAACCTGGAACCACCCGGTGCTGACCGGTGATATTCTGCTGGTTCGCAACGCCCAGGAGATGGCGGCGTTTCGGTTGTCTCTTGCGGGGAGTTGATGGAGACTTTGCTTTGTGACCATCATTCCACGCAAAACGTACGAGTTGTTCAACTCTCAAACCTGTTTCGCACTTCAGAGCCAAGAGTTGGAGTAGGACCAAAACGAGGCTGGTTAGCTTGCAAAGAAATTTTTTGTAATATTGTAGAAACTATAGAATTATTGGTTAGAAATCTAAATATTAGGAACATTGGAATGAACTCATCGAAAAAATCCCCTGATTACAACATAAGGGAAAAGCCTCTCTTTGCCACATTGGTTATAGGATTTGTTGTAACAATATTCACCATGCTATTGGTATATTTCAATGTAATTGATCTCGGATCAAGCTCTGTCGATCTTATTGACGTTTCTGTCACATGCCTGGCATTTTATGTTTCTCTTAAAATTGCGAAAATTCAGAGCGATACGGCAAAAAAAATTGAGACTATTGGTACTGACACAGGTAAAACGGCTCGAGAGATTCTTAGAAGAAAGGGAATTGAAGAACTCGTAAGCTCGTTTTTCAAAATACAACCGGACAAGATAAGCAAGTATAAGTGTGTTTATCCCCAAGAGTATCCATGGAAGGGGCCACTACCCGCCATCCGCCTGGGAGACCATTATGCCCTCAGAAATATTGAGTCGTGGTTCGGCGAGGATAGAGTTGAGTTCATTGGGATACAACGAAAATTTACCGACGATCCTCAGCGTAAAGGCAAAGAGACCAGGCTGTCTCTTATACACATCTGACGCTGCCGACGAGCTTCTTGGTGTA